>NZ_JAAHGK010000354.1:0-6143 GCF_010672505.1 Okeania sp. SIO2B9
ACCTATCCCACTAATAAGACTTTTGCTAAAAACTCTAAATATGTTGATAGTTAAAAACGAAAAATCAAGCTTTTAAAACACATTTTACTTAAACAAATAAACTTGTTAAAAATAGTGGGATAGCTTCATCATAATTTGACTATTAATGGGATATATTCTTATATTATCGGCAATTTATTCCCCCTGTTGCCAGATGAGCTGTTGCCTGTTGCCTGCGCACAGCGCTATATTAGACATCTCCTATAATAAAAAATAAAATCAATTATCACACTAGATATATCAATTATTTCCCCTCCTGGGAGGGGGAGGGGCGAGGGGTGGGTTCCCTACTGCCTACAGCAAAGCTGCCTACTGCCTATGGGTGGAGGAGATGTCTATTAGAATAGAAAGTATTGAGGGACAATGATAATTTTACCATTCCCACACTTTCTTGATACACTACAGGAATATCCCAAATTTTTGCTCCGTTTCCAGTGTTCCCTCTTGAATTTACACCTACCACCTAAGAACTTGATGAACGCACTACCCGAGCGGGCGTGATACTAAGTGCAATTTCTACTCAACTTTTCATCCCTTTAAATCTATCTTTCGCTGACTCAAACGCCTCCTGCATAACACCTTGAATTTTCTTTGGATCTGGCTTTTTCCCTCCCATCAAATCTCCGAAATAAACACAGGCACTCTCACCTAACGCCCAAGTATATGCAGCAGACCAAGAAGCAGCGATCGCGCTCCCGAACCCAGGCACAAATTTAATCAACTCTCGCCCTACTGCTTGAGCGACAAAACCCCCACCAATCACACTAACAACTCCTCCTGCTTGAGATGGGGATATTGTTTGCCCATACAAATTTCCTAATAAACCTACCATGGAAACTTGTAAAGCTGTTAATACTGGCATTGTCGCAAAAGGTAGAGGTACTGCTGCTGCGGTGGCTGCCATAATAGTAAATGATAAAATATAACGTCGCCCCACATCTCTATAAATATTGCCCAGTTGTTTGCTTGCTTGTTCGTCTAATAATTGATAAATTGTTCGTGCTTCTGCTTCTGGAAGTAATTCTGCTAAACTATCTCGAAAGGCTTCTAAACCATAAAATACAGGATTGTAGTCATCCTCTTCTAGGGTAAAATCGATAAGTACAGAGCGATCGCTCAACTTCCCAAAATCTTCCTGAATAGAAACAAAAGCACGGTTTATTTCTTCATATTCTGGAGGGTATTTGGGATGGTCATCAGTAGGGTTAGGATAAACTTCATGGAGACAAGTTACTGCTAAAAGACAAGGAATATTTGGATATTCTTGTCGCAACTGTTGTGCTATCTGTCGTAATGTATCGGTAGCAAAATCATTTATTTTTACGGTCAAAATCAAGATTCTGGCGCGGTTACTTTCCTGCTGTAATTCTCCGAGGAGTTCGTCAATAATAACTGGTGTTTCCTGTTTCACATCTCCCAACCCCACAGTATCAGTGAAAATCAATAAGGGCAAATCGTCGGAAGGATAAGCATAACGTTCGGTATGTTGGGTATGAGGGCGAAATCCTTGACCGACTATTTCTGGGGAAACTCCTGTTAAAGCACGCACGATGGAACTTTTACCTGCTTGGGGTTTACCAATTAATAGTGCTTCAGTGGTGGGAAGTTCTGCGCGTACTTTTGTTAATATTTCGGCTACTTTGGCTTCATCAATGCTAAACCATTGCACTAATGTTTGTGCTGCCCGGTCTACGGGTAACAGTTTCATTACACGGTTGCTGGTATCATTCCAAACTTCAGCGATACGATTTTTCCAAGAGTCTTTTTTTTGATCTTCAGTCGGTTGATGAAACTGTTCCGAATCAGTTGTTGTTTGGTTTATATCATGTTCCTCAGTCATTCTGAATATAGTAGGTAAATCTATAGGTTGACACTCCCCGTCCTTCTAGGACGGGGATTCTTTGATCGACGACCCGTCTTGCTCAACCAGACCGGAGTCAGGAAAAGTAGAGGACAGATCTCCCAAAGCGTTCGGATCAATGATCCAGGTTCCGGTGTGCCCCACCGTACCCAAGGCTATGTTTAGAATGTTGATTGCGGCGTTGTGGTCGCGGTCTAACTTGCAACCACATTTACAGACGTGAGTCCTAGTTGATAGCGACTTCTTCACTACCTCGCCGCACTCAGAGCAGTTTTGGCTAGTATATGCAGGATTTACAGCAACTGTGACTCTGCCAAATTTAGTGCCAAAATGCTCTAACCATTTTCTAAATTGATACCAACCTGCGTCATTAATAGACTTAGCTAGACAGTGGTTTTTCACCAAATTCTTAACTCTCAAATCTTCGTAGGCGACCAAGTCATTAGACTGGATTACGCAGCGCGCCAGTCTCTTGGCGTGCTCTTCACGTTGTCTACTTATTTTAAGGTGTTGTCTACCTAGTCTATTAACTGCCTTCTTACGATTGGATGAGCCTTTCTTTTTCCGAGAAACTCTGCGCTGATCAAACTTTAAACGTTTCTCCCCAGTCCTATAAAAACGGGGATTAGGTTCGGTGTTTCCTCTGGAATCAGTATAGAACTCTTTTAGTCCTACATCCAGTCCCACAGTCGCGTCAGCAGGATTTAATTGCTCCGTGACATCCACAGAGACGCAAAACTGAACATAGTAGCCGTCAGCCCTTTTGACTATGCGAACTCGCTTAACCTGCTTCTTGTCGAAGCGCCACAAGTCCCACGTACCTTTGAGTTTTAGCTTCCCAATTCCCTTCTTGTCGCTGAAAGTGATCGACTTTTTGTCAGGGGATATTTTCCATCCTGACTGCTTATATTCGACCGATCTACAATGCTTCTGGAATCGGGGGAACCCTTTCTTTCCAGGTACTTTCTTTTTGCAATTTTCAAAGAAACGAGAAATTGATGACCATGCTCTCTCAGCCGCAGCCTGTCGAGCTGTTGAGTTCAATTCATTAGCAAAAGGGAATTCTTTGGCCAGTATCTT
Organism: Okeania sp. SIO2B9; assembly: GCF_010672505.1. Taxonomy (NCBI): domain Bacteria; kingdom Bacillati; phylum Cyanobacteriota; class Cyanophyceae; order Oscillatoriales; family Microcoleaceae; genus Okeania; species Okeania sp. SIO2B9. Next base: position 2,981 of record NZ_JAAHGK010000354.1, read on the forward strand.
GCAGTATTTACTAAGGTCGTACTTTCCTGTTCCCTTCTTATCCATCCACAGGCGAATACAGCTGTTTCGGATAAATTTAACCGTCCGAATAGCTTCATCAATAGCTGCATATTGGTTAACTTTGCCGTATGCTTTGAACTCAATAATGATCATCGAATCTCGACCTCCTTCGATATAATCTTACGCTAACACGCCTGACGAAAACTATCAAGTCTAGTTCTAAGAAAAGCCGTCCTAGAAGGACGGGGCTTTAAACCCAATTTTTTCGGTAAGTGGACTTATTTTATAAATGATTTGAAATAAATTTTATTCTGATTTTAAGTTTATCATGTAGAGAAGCTCTTTCTAGGCAAAAGTTTCCAATTTCCTTTTTGTAGATTTTTTTAGAATTGTTTTGCACTACTAGAATCATCACTTTTTCTAAAATTTATGACTATCCACAGGGTAGAATATTTGCTTCTTTTCTCAGTTTTAAAAGATGGTGAATTCCTCAAAAATGTTGCATCAGATTGGCGACTTTGTCATACAGAGGTAGCAGCAGCAAGCGATCGCTTGTTTCAGAATGGGGATATATTAGTCCTACTAACTACTAAAGAGGGAGTCAGGACTCCAGATGTGGTCTTAACCCTGTCCCAAATTAAGGCTGCGTTGGACGGAAAATTAAATATGGGTTACTACTTAAGTCCTCAAGGTGGAGCCAGGTGGGAAGCTCTATGTCATCCAGATTGGAATTGGTTTTACCAACAGAGTACTTTTTATGAGCGAAGAGAATCATACATCATCTGTTCCAGAATTTGATTAGAAGGTGCTTCTGTTACCCCGGAAAAAAATTTTCCTTATTGGAGAAAAATTTCTTTTTACAAATCGTTTATTTGGCACAACAACATTATCTACATAATATTGTTGGTTTGTGGGAGTAGAGACGTTGCATACAACGTCCCTAGAAACTTTCAATTTTCTCTTCCTATATTCTTACCCCTTCCTTCGTTTAAAGATTTTACCATCAACATAGACTCAGACCGAAAACCTAACTTCTGGTAAAGATTAAGAGCGGGTTGGTTAGAGACAAACACTTGCAAACCAATTTGCCGATCGCCCCTAGCTTTTGCCCAATTTTCTGCATGGGTAACTAAAGCTGTACCGATACCAAGTCGTCTATGGGATGGGGAGACATACAGCAGAAATATATGAGTTACCCGATCGCCCTCTACCTGGTCTATGGCATTCCCCAACCACAGACAACCTATTGGTGAAGTTACAGGTTTATCTATGACCTCAACCCACCAAATAGGAGTTTGAGTTGATAAATAGCGATCGACTGTTTTAGCAAGATGGCTAAAATTTTGCTCTGGGAAAAGTTCTTGATAAGTCCAATGCATAAATTTAACCAGAATTGCTCTGTCTATACCGGAACCCTTACGAAGTTGGTAATTTGGAATTAACTTGCTAACCACTGAATATTACGAGAAATGAACATTGGGTGTGGATAGCATTGCCTCTTCTTGAGGATAACTTAATTCCTCTGTGGGAGCGGGTGCTGCTAGATCCCCTGGTAAAAAGATACGAGCGCTGACTGCTACCATAGCAATTAAAAATATGACGACTACGAGAAATGGAGCAATATATTGACGAAAAATTTGCATGGTTTTTGTATTAAATAGGGAGTAGGCAGTAGGCAGTAGGCAGTAGGGGAAAAGAATTGATAATTTTTGTAAGAGGGAGTAGGCAGTAGGCAGTCATTTCAGTTATCAGTTATCAGTTATCAGTACCTCTAGCTGTTTCGCAGCATTCCGTAGGAAAGCAAGAGGCTTGAAATACGGAATTCTATTTTCTCTTGGTCGATTAGATATGGCGAGGAAACCTCACCATCTCTCGACCGCTTTTTATCCCCTTAAAAGGGGAGGCGCCTATACCACGATTTTTCGGTAACTGCGCTTGATCTGTCGCTCCGCGACAAAAACTTTCTCCTCCTCTTCTCTCCCGACTCCTGGCTCCTGACTCCTGACTCCTGACTCCTGACTCCTGACTCCTCCCTAGACAAAATCGTCATCATCTAATCCTGGTCTTGGCATTGGCAAAATTTTTGATTTATTGAGCTGTTGCAACCAAACCCAACCGAGAACTCCAATAATTAGGAAGATCCAGCCAATGTTTGGCTTGAGCAACAGAAAGCCACCAGTTGCCAAAAGTGCCCCAAATAATAATAGTATAGATGCGAGTACCTTTTGTAAATCTTTACCTAAATCCTGTGCTGGAGATAAACCTGTTTTCATCCTTTGCTGTTTCCAACCAGGGCCACCGGGAAGTGTTCGTCGATAAAATTCGTCTAAAGTTGTATCAGACTCTCGTGGGGTTAAAAACATTGCTGTTACCCAGAGTAATGTTACGGTGCCAGTAATAAACATAATTCGCAAACCAAAGTCTTCAATTTTGAAAGCGGGAACTAAACTTGTTGTCATCCCTACGAAAAAACTAGCGACAATAGCGGTTAATTCTGCTGCTGCATTCACCCGACACCAAAACCAACGTAATATTAATACTAATCCTGAACCTGTTCCGATGGCTATTACTAATCTAAATACTGTTGCTACATCTGTTGCTAAAAATGCGGCAATTGCTCCTAAAACTGTTACTAATAGAGAAGAAAGTCGCCCCACTAAAACTAATTGTGGTTGAGTTGCATCAGGTTTAATAAATCTTCTATATAGGTCGTTAGTAATAAAAGAAGCACCCCAATTAATTGAGGTAGAAACTGTACTCATAAATGCGGCGACTAAAGAGGCAACAACTATACCTAAAATTCCTGGGGAAAGAAAGTCAATCATTAATTTGGGATAACCCAATTCTCGGTCTTCTAAATTAGGGTAAATTACAATGGATGCTAGAGCTACTAAAATCCAAGGCCAAGTTCTAATAACATAGTGCATGATATTAAATAACCAGGCTGCTTTTTCTGCTTCTGTTTCATTTTTCGCTGCTGCAAATCTTTGTACAAATTCTCCACCTCCATCACTTCGTCGCCAAGACCACCATTGAAGGGCAATATAAGCAAAAAATGTACTGGCAGTTATGCCTGCTGTTTTACTAAAATTAATCAAAGTATCGCCATTTTTACCAATAGTTAAAGGTGAAAGGGATAAAATATCTTTGTCTGGCATTACTA
>NZ_JAAHGK010000355.1:0-6135 GCF_010672505.1 Okeania sp. SIO2B9
TCCATTTCCATCGACATATTACCAATCCGCATCTGCATTGGGTTCATCTTCATTTCCATATCGCCCATTTTCATCGGTTCCATTGGTTTCATTGGTTCCATCGATGGCATACTTTTGCTAGGTGTTGCCTCTACTTGTTGAAGCGATAAAACTTCGGCATCACTCAAAGTAGGCGTCCCACCGATAGTACTTATTCCACCTGCCTGCAACTGAACAAAAGATTGTCCCTGTTCCGACTCTATCCGCAAAATTACTCCAGTAGCAGTTTTAAACAAAGTGGGTACTACAGTCCATTTACTTGTTTGAAACCCTGTACTTGCCTGTTGTTGTTGACCAGGACTACCACTGGAAAGAGTAACCACAGTTTGCATTACCTGATGTTCAATATAAACTTGCTGGCCATTACTAAGATTGCATTTGTCAGCCATAACTTTTAGTCGATCATTACTTAATTGTATATATTATAACAATCAACATCTTAACGTTAATATTTGTATCTCATATACGACCGAATCTGCTGTATTATTCACAGCAGAACTATTTCATATATATGTCCTTTATTCACTGTTCCTGAAAAATATCTAAATTTTTCCTCGATCAATTTGTCAATTATGATCAAGAGTAACTTTTTCATCAATATATTTATATTTAAGCTATAAGGCAAAAAATTTGATGAAAAAATAATCAAGAGTCGATGTATAGACACAAGAGTTAATATTATTGTTATAGTAGTATCGACTTTATCATCAATTTAAAACTCAGCTCGAGACAAATAATATCATGTCCGGTAGCATCGTTTGTGTATAATTGAAGAGGAGAAAAATAATTCCCTGGAGCGATCGCCATTATGCCAAGACGCTTAAGTATCCAAGAACACCTAAGTATAGATGAACTAGAAAGAAACTACCGAGCTACCTATGACCCAATAGAAAGGACTAGATACCAAATAATTTGGCTTCTAGCAAAAGGAAAAACAACAAAAGAAGTTTCTTCAGTCACAGGCTATTGTTTGGAGGCCATTCGTCAAATTGCACGTCGCTACAATCGGCAAGGTAAAGAAGGATTGGTAGATCGTCGCCATCAACATCCAGGGCAAAAGGGATTCCTTTCAGATGAAAGGCAAGGCCACCTAGAAATGGCCCTCCAGGAGAAAGCACCAGATGGAGGATTATGGAATGGGCGCAAGGTGGGGGATTGGTTAACAGAATTAATTGACCATCGAGTTGATCGGCGCAGGGGATGGGAATATTTACGGTCAATGAAATATAGATTACGAATCCCCCGACCACAGCATCAAAAGTCGGCAACTCCAACCGAACAAGAGAAATGGAAAAAAAGCGCACCGCCTGCGGCGAGGTCTCCTCGCCGTAAAGACGGAGCAAGAAAACTCTCTCACCGATTTGAACAACTAAAAGCCGAGTATCCAGAGGCCACTGTAGAACTCTGGGCAATGGATGAACATCGTTTGGGTCTCAAGCCAATTTTCCGACGAGTATGGACACCTGTGGGAGTACAACCAACTGCAGAGGTAAACTGGCGTTTTCAGTGGTGTTGGCTCTATGGGTTTGTACATCCCCAGTCAGGAGAAACATACTGGTGGCTTTTGCCCAAGGTCAATATTATTGTTTTTAACCAAGTGTTGGCTGACTTAGCTGGACATTTTGGTTTAGGAAAAAATAAGCACATGATATTAGTGCTAGACAGAGCAGGTTGGCACAGTAGTCAAAAACTGAAAGTTCCAGAGGGATTGCATTTGGAGTTCTTACCAGCCCATACACCAGAACTACAACCTGCCGAACGACTCTGGCCAATAATTAATGAACCGATCTGTAATCAAACCTTTGAAAATTTATCCCAGATGGAAGATATCGTTTTTGAGCGATGTATCAACTTAATGAAACAGCGATCGCTCATTCAAGGTCTCACTTGTTTTCGTTGGTGGCCTACTGATGATTTGTCAAGTGCTTGAAGAGTAGCGATCGCGGTAGCGTTGCGTAGCAATATCGCTCCGGGCAATTATTTTTCTTCCTCCTCTATTATACACAAACGATGCTACCGGACATGATATAACAACCACTAGAAAACTGTAAATATATTGATTTTTATGAGTAATTTATCTTCATCAACTCAAGACTCCAGACAAACACAGACACAGATAGAAACAAATGCTTCCACAACTGAACCAAAACCCAGTTATGTCAAACTGGCCATGAGAAATATGGTGAGGAAGGGAAGTAAATCACTCAAACATTTTGCCCTGACAACCATTGGACTTGTAGGTATATTGGTTGGCCTTGCCTATCTAACGCGATAATTAAAATCACATTTTTGAGCGGAAAGGAGAATTTAAGGTTGTATCTGGAAGTAAGTGTTCAGGATTATTTCTGGTCATCCTCTGTGTCAGAAGTAGAAAAATTAAAAGTCCAGAATGTTGACGAAGTCAGAAGTCAGAAGTCAGAAGTCAGAAGTTGTTTTTGTAAGGGGGATTTGAGCAAGTCTCCAAAAACATTTAGCCAATCAAAGCAGGGTTTTAGACCCAATTATTCTGATAAGGAAAAATTTTATCCCATATCTTCTGAAAATTGGGCATATTGGTTTCAAAAATGGCTAGAAATTCTACAACCAAATATTCCACTTGCTGAAAACTACGAACTTACTCTACGTCTGACCGGGGATGGCGAAATCCAAATCCTTAATCATCAGTATCGCGACCGGAATCAACCAACAGATGTTTTAGCTTTTGCTGCTCTGGAAGTAAATGTTCCTCAGCCAAAAGTACTAGATTCTGATTTACAACTATATCTGGGTGATATAGTAATTTCCGTTGAGACGGCCATTCGGCAAGCTAGACAACTGGAACATTCATTAACAACTGAATTAGTTTGGCTAGCCGCCCATGGTTTTCTACACCTACTTGGATGGGATCATCTTGACGAAAAGAGTTGGCAACAAATGCTCAAACAGCAATTATTTTTGCTTCATGCCGTTGGAATTACTATTGAGAAACAAATCACTTTAGAAAATTGACAAGACTAAGGGTAAATTTTGAACTTTTTAGATAGACTATTAATCGAGTAAGTCTTTGATTATCTGGGCCTTATTTATTAAATTGAACTGAGGTAGATAAATTATGAAACTTAATGAGTCATCAATATCTTACAATGAAGCCACTTTTATACACAAATCGAAAAATTCTTCTGCTCCGAAAATAAAGGGTTCTAAAAGTACAGTTAAACCTAATAGAGAATTATCTTGGCAAGTAGCAAATAGTCTTTTAATTAGCTTCAAATATGCTTGGGCAGGATTGTCTTATGCTTTCCAGACTCAGCGTAATTTTCGGATTCATACTTTCATCGGTATTGTTGCTGTTAGTTTGAGTATTTTATTAGAGTTAAAACCAATAGAAACAGCAGTTATTGTGTTAACTATTGGATTGGTTATGGCTATGGAATTACTGAATACTGCTATTGAATCTGTGGTAGATTTAACAGTTAAAAAAAGTTACCACGAGTTAGCCAAGATTGCTAAAGATTGTGCTGCAGGTGCTGTTTTAATTTCAGCTATTGTCGCATTACTTATCGCAAGTTATCTGATTTTACCTCAATTATTAAGTCTAGTTATTGATACTTTTAGTAGTTAGTGCCGCTACGCGGAAGTTAAAAGTCAATCATTTTTGATTTGTAATTGTTTTAGGATTTTGTAACTGGTCAGTTATTTCCGCCATCCTGCACTAGGGATTATCGCTTTGATTGATTAAATGGGGTGCAAGATTTGAGATTTTAAGTTGATATTTAATGAAATTTCAAACAAGAGTTGGTTATTTACTAACAGTAAAAAGTCCGGCAAACCTTCTTCTATGTTACCTGTTGTCTTTTGCCTGTTGCCTAAAAGCGACCAGTTTTTTTACCTAACTCAAATAAAATTACTATATAAGTTTTTGCCATTATCAAAGCATCTGGCTTTTTACAGTAAAAATAATTTTTACTGGAGTAGAGGTCTAGCTATAATCAAAGTATTTTGAAAGTTGTTTGGTAAAAAAAATACTTCTTGCATCAGTGCAATGAAGCTAGAACTTTAATAAAATTAGAGTGTTGTTCGTGCTTTAGTTGCTATTTTTCTCTTTAGCTCAGTAGTAAAACTTTCAGTTTTATGAATCTTAGTCTTGAGAAATTATTTCTCAAAATAACTAATCAGAAAAATTAGCGATCGCTCGTTGATCGAGAGATTAAATATATCTAGAAAATGAAGGAGTAAAACGCTTTGATTATAGTTATAGATAATTACGATAGTTTTACCTACAACTTAGTGCAATATTTAGGTGAATTGGGTGCAGAATTAGCAGTAGCAACTAATGTTAAAGTTTTCCGTAATGATAAAATTTATTTGGCAGAAATTAATGAGTTGAAACCTGATGGAGTTGTTATTTCTCCAGGTCCTGGTCGCCCTGAAAATGCTGGAATTTCTCAAGCATTAATTAAAGAATTAGGAGCAAGTTTACCTATATTGGGAGTGTGTCTCGGTCATCAAAGTATTGGTCAAGTATTTGGAGGAAAAATAGTTGCTGCACCAGAATTAATGCACGGTAAAACTTCTGAAATTTATCATCACGGAGTAGGAATTTTTGCAGGGTTAGATAATCCTATAACTGCTACGAGATATCATAGTTTAGTTATAGAGAAGGAAAGTTTTCCTGAAGTATTAGAAATTACGGGATGGGTTGAGGATGGAACTATTATGGGTGTTAGACATAGAAATTATCCTCATATTCAGGGGGTACAATTTCATCCGGAAAGTATTTTAACTAATTCTGGAAAGTTGTTAATGAGAAATTTTTTGGCAGGGTTGTAGAAATTTGAATAAGGGTTTTTAACTGTTGGTAGAAGTAAGGAAGAAGGAAGAAGGAAGAAGGAAGAAGGAAGAAAAAAGAAATATTGAATAAAAAAAAGGTAAATCTATTTATAGATATAACTATCTAAAATGAATTGGAGAAGATATTTTTAAGTATCTCCGATATAGATGCACCAAATGAAGTGCATTTTTTTTAACTTACCCTGTTAAAAGTCAGAATTATCCCAATTTAATACTTAATTACTATAATAAACCATACTTTGTTGATATTCCCCACAACAACCCACCAGCTTCATAGACTTTCATAAAATCAGGATATTGCTCATACCATTTCTCAGCAGCAATATTCCATTTTATTCCCGGTTCCTGTCGAGAAGTTCCCGGAATAGCTGCGCCATGAGGGTCATTTCAGTTATCAGTTATTAGTTATCTCCAGTAGGAGATTGAATTTTATTTCGAGATAAAACCAGGAAAATATGTTACATGATAAATATAATAAACGTGCTGATTGGTATCAAAAAAAACCTAAACAATTATCATTGTTTGAGTAATAAAATAAGTAGGCAACAATAATACTGCCTACTTTCAGAAGCCTACCGATTGCACTGAGTAATACAGGATACCAACGTACCCTATATAAACCCTTTATCTACTTAAAAATCTTATACTTGTAGGCTATGCAAAGTACAGCCATCGACCCAACCAGAAAGACTAAAAACTGAGGGTTTGCAGATAACGTTAGGAGTGCTGCTGCTAGCTGAAACATATCTAGGGCAATGGAAGAGATTTTGATTTTTTGATTTTTCATTTTATCTACCTCTATTATGAGTGTGAAGTTTTATTGCACTTGCATTTTTTCCTGAAGAGCTTGACAAATACTAGAAAAGTAGATAAACTAGGATTTAATAAGTAAGGTAGACATCAAAATCTCACTTATTCATATCGGATATGATGTCCAAATCTAACTTATGTATATCGGATATATGTATTGGTTAGTTTTGCTTTACTAATACTATAGTCGCTTGTACTTACCGTTTCATATTTAGGCACATTTCCTAAAATACTTCTCATAGTATTTGGCATAAATGCTGTCTTCAGAGAAAAAACATGAGCTTTTTAAGCTCTCATACAATAGTATCCAGGCACTCGCTCAGTCGCTAAACTCTTTAGAGTGCCTGAAATTATGTACAATAAAAAAAAATAGCACTAATACTATACATTATATCTATTTAGAAAAAAAGTCAAGTATTTTGCAAGAATAAATTTTTATGAGTATAGAATTGAAGA
>NZ_JAAHGK010000356.1:0-6132 GCF_010672505.1 Okeania sp. SIO2B9
GAGTCAGGAGTCAGTAGGAAGAAAGGATGAGAGTGGGAATTATCTGGGAATATTCCGGCATTTTATGTCTGCATTGAATGGAAGTAGAAAGTGCGATAACTGTATAACCGGATTTTAGGTAAGCATTCAGCCATCAGCTATTAGCTATCAGCTACTAATAGACATCTCCAATAATAAAAAATAAAATCAATTATCATACAGAAATCATCAATTATTTCCCCCTACTCACTACTCCCTAATACCAATTTAAAAAAAGAATGTTACGAATAGTAAGAGGAATCAGGACTTACGCAAATTGACTGTAAAACCACCATCTGTAGGGGCGAATGGCATTCGCTCTCTCTATATATAGAGTCTCTGTGTAAGTCCTGAGGAATAAAAAGATTTTACAGGATATTCTCTTTGACAAAAAGGATGATTTACGGCCTAAAAAATGGTATTTAAGCCATTAATTCTGACTCCTGACTCCTGACTCCTGACTCCTAAGAAATATCCTAGCTATTTGTAGCAAACATTTATCAATTTGGTATAATACCTCTTTTCTGAAGATATCTAATGAGAGAAAAATAACAGAAAGAGGCAAAAGCAACCCTTGAAATTGAGAGGGAATTAAAAGTTACTGCCAAAGTAAGGTCTTTTAACCTTAGAAGGAATCATTCATTATACCATTTTCAAAAAATACTGTTACAGTGCTTTAGTCTGTTACTAGGAGTGTTGAGATTAATACTGTAGAGACCTTTTTTGAATTTGGTATTATTTGCTGATAGCTGACTGCTAATACCAATTTTATATGAGGTTGCATAGAATGATGAAATTCATTAAATCGATCTATCTTTATCTACGCTTACCTGCGGTCAATTATGCTTAAAATATTATTCTATGCAGCTTCATTTCAATTTGGTATAAGAGCTAAGTGCTTATTTTATTACTTTTAACTTTTGAATTTTGACTTTTGACTTTCAATTTCTACCCATTTAATAATAGCTTCAGTCAACCCATCCAAAGTATATTCTTGAGCTTCCACATCTACTCTACCTAACAAACTGTGACAACTTTGAGAAGTTTGAGGTCCGATAGAAGCAATACAAATATTTTCTAACCAATCTTGCGGTAAATTATCTTTATTTTCAGCCGTCAAATAACAAAAATTTCGCACCGTTTTAGAACTAGCAAAAGTCATAATATCTATCTGACAATTTTGTAGTGCTAATAAAGCTTCCGGTAAAATATTTTCTGGACAACTAGACTCATAAGCAGCTACTTCTATTACCTCCGCACCTTTACTATTTAACTCATTCACTAATACTTCCCTACCACCAGTCTCTACTCTGGGAAATAAAACCTTTTTTCCACTCAAATTTTCTGGGAAATTTACCACCAAAGAATCAGCAACAAAATTAGGTGGAATAAAATCCGCCTTCAAACCACGAGCATTCAAACTTCCCGAAGTTTTTTTACCAACAACTGCTATTTTTACGCCAGATAAAGCACGACTATCCTTATCTTTCTCTGCCAACCTTTCAAAAAAGTAATCTACCCCATTTGTAGAAGTCAAAATTAACCAATCAAAAGTATCTATATTATTAATAGCCACATCTAAATCATGCCAACTTGAAGGAGGAGTAATCACTAAAGCAGGCATTTCAATTACTTTTGCCCCTGCTTTTTGTAGGCGATCGCTAAACTTACTAGACTGACCTGCTGCACGAGTCACTAAAACAGTTTTATTTGCTAAAGGCGCTATTTCAATTTTGGCTACTGAATTTTCTTTAACCATATTATTTGGAGACTTTAAATAATCTCGTAACCTGACTACTTCCCCTACTATTATCACACAAGGGGACAAATATTCAGTGTATGTTTGTTGAACAATATCCCCTAAACTACCAATCCAAATTTGTTGTTTTGGAGTGGCACAATTTTGAATAATTGCCACAGGAGTTTGAGATGTTCTTTTATGTCTTAATAACTGACGCACAATTTCATCTAAATTTCGTGCCCCCATTAAAATTACTAAAGTTTCAATCTGAGATATTCTTTCCCAATCTAATGCTTCTATATCGTGAGCAGTCAAGACGATAAAAGCTCTACTCATTACTGCATCTGTCAGAGGAATATTTGCGAGTAAAGGTGCAGCTAATGCAGAAGAAATTCCTGGTACAACTTCAAATTCACAACCAGCTTCAATTAATGCTTGAATTTCTGAAGAAGCACGACCAAAAATAAAAGGATCTCCTCCTTTTAGTCTAATTACTTGTTTGCCTAAACGACATTTTTCTACTAACAAGCTATTAATTTCTGACTGAGACATACTGGGTTTACCACCACGTTTACCCATCTCTATTTTTAAACAATTTTCTGGTGCTAATTTTAGAATTGAATCATCAACTAAGGCATCATAAATTAATACTTCAGCTTGAGTAATGAGAGAATGTGCTTTGACAGTCAAATATTCTTTACTTCCAGGTCCAGCTCCAACAATATATACTTTTCCTAGTAATTTAGTCATGTTTGTATGAGTTAAGTTAATCCAAATTAGTAGTTGCAACAAAAATCTTTAGTTGGAGAATAGCACCAATGAAGAATATTTAGTTTTTCGGAAGAGATATTAACAGTTGTTTCAAAATCAATGTGTTGAATATATCCATACTCAACCTCGCAAATTTTGTCAAAATAAATAATGATTATCTCCAAATATTGCATCACAATAAGGACAACCGAATGAAGTGTAAGAGCTTCCAACAGTTTTGCTATAGCGATATTTAATTTTGCCCATTTTCATATTTTGACGTTTAGCTTTTTCAGTCTTCAAGCATTCATAAGCTTTATTTACAATTTCAGGAAGAAATTGAGGTTCATCTATAATTTTTTCTGTTAATATAATGTAGTCTATTAAATTAAAATTACACCCACATAAAGTTTCATAAGACTCATTGTGAACGTGATAAATATAATATTTCCCGTGACACTTCCAATTCCAACAATTAACAGGAAAAAATCTGATTTTAATATCTTGCTGTGTTTTATATCGGTAAAATTGAGAAAATTTAAAATGACCAGATAAAATTTCAGTAATAAAATTCTTTAAAAGATAGGTGTTATTATCAAAAATTACTGTATGATTTTCAGATTGGTCAAACTGTAATTGAAACATCGGTATATCTTGTCTTTCTTCGGATGTTGGTAACTTCTTAAATAACCAGCAACAACTAATACCATCTCTGGCATATTTATCTTGACGTTCTTTCGTTTATTCTAAGATTTGAGGACTCCATTGAGCTTCAAAAGCCAGTTGAACTAATTGATGTTTCTCCTGCTTAGTAGCTAAAACATCGGCTCTCCAATCTAATCTACTTGCTTCAGTTTTAACAGCGTAACCCATAATGTTACAGACTTTAGCAATTTCTGTTTTGCATAAAAGATGTTGCCATGTTTCTGATTTATAATTACATCCATCTTTACTTATTATGAGCAAAATGCTTAGTTCCCAATTTTGAAGTTCTTAAATGTCCTTTTGCTTCACAACAAGGTAAAATAACTTAAACTTTTTTACGTTTTAATTCTTCCCATTCTTTATCAGATAGTAGTGGGGCTAATAATTCTTGATTATCTAAAATAGCTCTTAACGGCATAATTTTAATGGTTAAATAAAATCCTAAATTTTTACCTTCTATTATAAGTATGATAAAAGACAAGCCATAGGAAAAATAATTTCCAAATAAATTGATAAAAATCAGCGATCGCTCTTTTATCTTGCAGGTCTACTTTTTGACTATGGCAACACATTTGACGTACTTGTAAATTTTCCCACTTACCTACTGATAATCTCTCCGAAGCGCTATGCACAAGTCAAAAGTTAAAAGTTAAAAATAATCTCTGAGTGAATATAGAGTTTTCTAGTTTAGTAATATCAAGTCAAGTTTGTTTCATCAAAAGCTTTTTCTAATTATGGAGTTAATTTTAGATAATTGCTCTACAGTTTCAAATAGTTAAAATCTAATATTTTTAGTCTAGCTTTAAGAATTGCTAATACATCATGCCATTGTTTTTGAGAGTAATTATCCGCAATTTTGTACCATCTTAATTTATGTAAAACAATATCTTCATTAGATTTTTTAATCTGACTATATAATTGCTCAATATCAATATTTATAAAAAGAACCTAATACCAAATTTCTAAATTCCTGAGAGATATATAGCATCGAAAACAAAATCCCATTGAAAAATTTTATAACCTCTCAACCCCCCTCCCTTGAAGAAAAAAGAGAGGTTGGATGAGAGGTCTTAATTTCTATTCCATAAAAGTTTAGATAGTGGGGGTTGTTTATATCCCATTACTAGGAATGATAATTAAATAAATTCCAGAATTTTTTTGAAAGAACTCAGATTATATGGACTTTAAATAATTTAAATTGTGTAGATAATAAAATCCTCATTCCTTATCTATATCAATCTTCAATTTAAAATCTAAAAGCATAGCCGAAAGTTTATGATGAAACCTTAAGCTTTCCAGGAGTCCGATCCTCAATATTCTGTTCCTTCACTATATCAAGGGGGGACGCCTGCATATCCCTAATAGTTTCAAAGTCTAAGCTGCCAACATCAATTTTGCGGACTTGACGGTTATGTTGAGTGTGGTAATAGATTACCTTATTTGTGAGGTCGTAAGCTGTTGTCCAAACGGTCGCACTCCGCATACCTGATGTGTCTATATATTCATCTTCAGATTCTTCGGGTGGTCCGAGCGGAACATTAAAATTATCAAGTATACGAAACAATTCATACATCGTCTCAGGTCCGTCAGTAGTTGCTCTTGCAGTTTGAGAAAAAGCAAAAGCACGGATGAAACGTGATGGAGGCGTAAAATCTCCTGGAAGCCCAATCATACCACTACCGACACCTAATGGGCTAAAATTAATTGAGCCAATATTCCGATCTGGATAACCTACAGGAGAAATATTGACATAATTTCGTAAATTAGTAATATGCCAGTCGTATGTTGGGGAGTTAGTAATAATCCCTAGTTCAGCATCAAAAATTTTTGGTTTGCCTTGTGACCATTCAATGACGATCTGTTCCCCCGAAGGATCGCTGACCATCAAATGATATAGTGCAGTTTTCCCAATAACTGGTTCAACAACGTTTACCACTAAGATTTGGTCTATTGCCTCACGAACATCATCTACTGTGGCACAGGTGGAAAGAAGATACTGGACAACATCGGTCGGTGCCATAGATTTCTCTGCCATAGTTGAATCATAATCCACATATTCAGCAAAGTCTGGATGATCAAAGACTCCAGCAACTAATCCCTTTTCATTCATGCCGTCAAGAGGAATTGGCCTATTTACAGCATCAATTCCTACTATTCCATATTTGCCAGTCCACCGTATACCAGGCAAATGGACATTTTCATCCCTAGAGAGTTCAGTCACAAACTGGTGCTCTCTGGGGAGGATCAATATTCGAGATTCTAGATCAAACTTACCCCATTGCATTGTTCTACCATAGACCATAGCACCGTCTTCTGCTTTTAGGGTAATACCTGTACAAGCGTAAGCAGGAGGCATTAGGTTAATGAAACAAAACAGAAAGACTAAAGCTAATGTCAGCACTATTGATTTGATAATGAAACAAAACAGAAAGGCTAAAGTTAATATTAGCACTATTGATTTTATGTTTTTCATCACTTAGCTGATTTTTGGTGCTTTACATAATAATTAATATTATTTTTGTGTGAAGAATACAATGAGTAATTATGCTGCGTTTTGTTCATATTTCGGAGAAAAAATACCCCGAACAACAATAGAAAATCTGAAATTATTACTTTTTTTTACCCAGAGCTAACTTTTCCTAATTCCTAGATATTTTTGACACAAACAAAATCTGACTACTATCAAAGACAACCCATAGAAAAAATTAGATATTCAAAGGAAAAATAATTTCTAAATAAATTGATAAAATTCCACATCATCGTCTAGTTTGTAATAATTTTATTTGCCATCCCTTACAGGTATATTTATCAGAAAAAATACCCCGATCAACAATATAAAATCTGAAATTATTACCTTTTTTCACAGAGCTAATTTTTCCTAATTCCTAGAAATTTTTGACACAAACAAAATCTGGCTA
>NZ_JAAHGK010000357.1:0-6129 GCF_010672505.1 Okeania sp. SIO2B9
GCATACGAGGTTAGGCCGGGACGGTTACTGGAAGTCAAACGGGTGCTCCTCCTAAAATTTAAAATTTTGGAAAGAACCTCTATAGACTCTGCTTGTCCTTGAGCTTTAGCAATAGCAGCTCTTTTTTCTCCCTCTGCTTGTTCAAGCATAGCTTTTTTCTCACTTAAAGCTACCCTTTCCGACTCCATTGCTGCTTGCACTTTTTCAGGAAAAATAATATTTTGAACCTCGACACGAATCACTTTGACACCCCAACTAGAAGTAGCTTCATCCAATTTCTTCAACAAAGCTTTATCAATTTCATCTTTTGTAGATAAAACTTCTTGAAGTGGCAAGCGACCAATTTCAGAACGCAGAGAAGTTAAAACTATATTATCAATAGCATTTTCTACGTCTTCAATTGCATAATACGCTCTCTCGATTTCTATAATCTGCCAGTAGACTACTGCATCTACCTGCAATGTCAAATTATCATTAGTAATGACTGACTGAGGGTCAATATCCAAGACCCTTTCGCGGATGGTATCAACATGAGCTATTTTTTCTACTAGAGGTAGAACAAACTGAAGTCCAGGCTTCAAAGTGCGCTTATACTTACCCAAGCGTTCTACTAAAGCCTCATCTCCTTCATCAATAACTTTTACAGATGAATTAACTGTATAACCAATGATTGCAGTTGCTATAAGAGCCACAAGATATTGAAGCATAAGATGTTAGAAATTAGGTTAATTATTTTGATACTAGCATTATCAATTAAAAAGTAGTCAAGTCAAAAGTTAACAATTTTCTTTTTGGCTGTTGAGATTGGGACTTAAACGAAAAATTTTAGCCCCAATCAAATCTAAACCCTCGAAGCTATTGTTTAACAAATAAGTAGAAAATCTAAAATTATTAATAATTGTCCCAATAATCACAGTTTTTGATTTTTACTTAAATTAGTTAGTTAATAATCTGAAATTTTATTCTTGAGGAGTATATATGGTAAATGCTGCAGAACAGGCCAAAAATTTTCAAGTAGCTAGTAAAATTGCTTCAGTAGTAAATTTATTTAAGTCCCAGTTTGCAGATGTTAAGGTCGATCTCAAGCCCTGGATGAACGATCCAGATACTTTGGAGTTAGTTGACCCAGATTCTATAGATATTGGTTTTCATTTGCCTGGTAGAAGTAGGTCTCTGGAAAGTCGTTGTTTATTGGTGCAAATTCGTTTATATCAAGATCCTATTGAAGCTTATTCTCGTGTAATTGGAGTGGAAGTTGCTGGTTACGATCATCGCGGAGAACAATGGAAATTATCAACGGTGGGTGGCTGGCATTTTGTGGGAAATACCCAACCCACAACAGAATCTGCTGCCAAACTGAAATATTTCTGTCGGCAGATTTTTGAGCTATTCAATAATGATGATTTGGCTGCTTAATTGGGATTAGCCAAAACCTTTTGGTTCTCGATCTTGGAAGATTTTACCAAAAAAATGGGTTTAAAGCCCCGCCCTTCTAGGGCGACTTTTTAGCTTTTTTTTTCAATAGATATGTTATCATGCTGTTAGTTTAGATAGGAATTATGAAAGCTAGATTTAAGTATCGTATATATCCAACACCGGGACAAAGATACCAAATAGCTTTGCTATTTGGTTCTGTCCGTGTTGTTTAGAATGATATCCTAGCTTATTGTCAAGAAAAGTATAGATCGGGAGCAAAGAAACCCACTAATTCTGAACTACAAAAACAGTTTATTACTCAGGCTAAGAAGACTGAATGTAGAGGGTGGCTCTCAGAAGTTTCCAGCATACCATTGCAGCAATCTTTGAATGATTTAAACCAAGCTTATCAAAACTTTTTTAAATCAACAAAAGGCCAGAGAAAAGGTAAACCTGTTAAGCCTCCTAAATTCAAAAGCAGGAAATCAAAACAAACTGCAAGATTTACAAAAGGAGGGTTGAAAATTGGTCAACATCAAGTTTATTTAGCTAAGATTGGAAAGCTGAAAATTGTTTGGTCAAGAGAGTTGCGTGCTGCTCCATCATCAGTAACAATTATCAAGGACTCAGCTAATAGAGTTGTCGCTTTATAACTGAAAAAAATCCCAAAAACCTTGTTTTGTAAGGATTGTAGCTATTGGAAATTAAAAATGCTTGGAATTATTGCTCTGTCTAGGTTAGAGTGATTTTTTCCCTTTATTTAGCGACAACTCTAATAGATATTTCTTAAGTTTTGTAGTAGAAATTATACCAGAAACCTTGGCTCATACTGATAATTCAGTAGGTATAGATTTAGGCATTTCTACCTTTGCAACCTTGAGTAATGGTACAAAGATTGATGCACCAAAACCACTCAAAAAACAATTAAGAAGTAGCCTGTTTCAGAGGAGCTGTGCTAACGAAAGTTAAGCAAGTCATTATCTAATAAAACTCAAGGGTCTAAAAGGTATGAAAAAGCACGGGTTAGAGTAGCTAAGTTCCATGGTAAACTGCAAAGATACAAGAACTAATTTTTTGCATAAATTATCTACTAAAATAATTCGTGACAACCAAACAGTTGTTTTAGAAGATTTGTTTGCAAAGGATTCCGAAGGAAACCTTTCTGGCATGGTAAAAAAGCGGTGCGACTCCGCAATGACGCCAGTCGCAAGGGAACACGCACCAAGAGACCGCAAATTATCCAGAGCTATATCCGATTTAGGTTGGTGACAATTTAGAACTTTCTTAGAAGGAAAAGCTGAGAAATACGCTCGTGATTTTAGAGTCATTAGCAGGTGGGAACCTACAAGTCAAGTTTGCTCAAATTGTGGCTTTAAAGGTGGCAAGTTAGACCTTCAGATGCGAGAATGGGAATGCCTTAACTGTGGCGCAAAACACCATAGAGACTAGAATGCAGCAATAAATATATTAGTCGCGGGCGGGCAGTCCGAGACAAAAAACGGACCTGGAGGCAAGCGTAACCTACCCCCATCCCTTCCTAGGAGGGGAGTAATAGGGGTGGGTGCAGCACCCAATGTTAGCGGAGTTTTGCGCCAGCAAAACGTCAACCCACCGAATAACTAAGACTCGGTAGGAATCTCCGTGCCTGCCTCTTGCCTCCTGCGGAGGAGCTGCGCTAACAAAGGAGTATTCCGATCGGAATGCTGCGCAAACGCTAACAGGCCGGAGAGGATGTCAAGGATAACTTGAACTTCTGGCTTTCTTGTATCCATAAACGCCCTCCCCCTGCCTGACTTTTGTTAGGTTTGTGGGGATGATATACAATTTTGCAATATCCTAATATTTCACCTTCTTGAAAACTAGACATTAGCATGGTTTGTCTCGGAATGTTAACAATGTTTGCTATGGCTTTGACTTTTTCTCAAGTTTTGAAAACTGATAACTACTTTTTTCCTATCATCATTATAAAAGTTTTTCTGCTTAATACTTGTTCTTTTAATAAATAGTAATTGGTGGTAGATTTGGCTGAGGATTAGCAACTCTTCTCAATAATTCTTGTCTAGCTTGTTGAGGATTTTGACCATTAGGAACTTGATATAATAATCTACAAGAACCATCTTGAGGATTAGCAGCACAAATCATTGGCTGTCCATTTTTAGAAATACTGACAGTGATACTTCGATATCCGTTTCTTTGTTGAGTAGATAAAATTCCAGATACTCTAGTACATCTAGTCAGAGCATCTTCTCCTGATTCGGTAAAATAATTATTAGAATTCCAGAGAATAATCGGAATATTTTTGCCTTGTTTAGTGGCTATTGTTGCTGGAGTTGCCCCGATTTTCCCACAGAAAAAATTAGTAGTTTGAGCTTCAGCAGAACGATGATTTATAGGAATATTTAACAATCCAATTACTGTGGCAGCAACAATAGAAGTTAATGATAAAATTTTCATTGATTATAATCTACATAGATAACAATACTAATATTCTATAAATTTATATATAGTTCTTGACTGTCAGTAATGGCATTTAAGCAAATTTTTTTTTAGTATACTTGGGAAATTATGGAAGCTTTGATTATCAGTGATTCTTGTGTAGTTATAATTTCTAATTAATAAATTACTTGCTTTGCTTATATTCCTTATTCAATTTATTATCTGCCTTAACTTCGGTTCAATAAAACCTTCCCAATAATAGCAGTCAATCAACCAGATATAATGTAGAATAATCAACTTATTGGGAGTGGGTTAAAAAATAGTGACTCAGTGTCAAACTAAAAACTTAGTCAAGATATTTTTGGAAAAATTCTATAGTGCGACTTTGGGCAAGATTAGTAGCTTCTAAGTTATAGTCTTTTCCTTCTATCCGAGCAAAGCCGTGATTAATATTTGGATAAGAATGTATTGTTACTAAAGGATAATTACTCAATTCAATTTTTAGTTGAGACTGAATTTCTGGAGAAACATATTCATCTTTTTCAGCAAGATGAAGTATTAATGGATTTTGAATATTAGCAGCTTCATCAAGATTTTTTTCAATGCCAACTCCATAATAACTAACGTTACATTTTGCTTGGGAACGAGTAGCCATTAAATAAGCGAGTTTTCCTCCTAAACAAAAACCTACACTGCCAATTTTGCCAGTACATTCTGGTAATTCTTTGAGAGTTTTCATTGTAGAAATTAAATCATCAATTCCTTTATTTTCATCAAAATGTTGGTAAAGTTCAAATGCTTTTTGCCAGTCATTCTCAGATTTATCGGTAAGTTCAATATCTGCTTCTTGACGCCAAAATAAATCAGGGACTATTGCCACATAACCTGCTTGAGCATATTCATCAGCTATATTACGCATTACTTCATTAACTCCAAAAATTTCTTGGATAATTATTAATCCAGGAGCAGGTGTAGAAGTAGGTGTTTTTAAGTAAGCGGAAAAAGTCTCGCCGTTATTACTGGGAATTTTAATTTTCATCTTGGTTAATTGATTTGATATTGCCGTTATATTTATAGATTACTTTAACATTATTCAGTCAATTCAGTTAGCTTCCTGCCGGAGGAACTGTGGGCTTCAATTAGTCTCTTGACAGAGGAGCTACCCTAGCTTCTTATCTCAAGGGTAATAAATGTTTGCTACATTTTTGCACTGCTGAGGAGTAGGGTAGTAGGGATGCTGCATGCAACGTCCGAGAGCGAGAAATAAACATAAGAATAATTAACAATAACTGGCTAATAATTATCAAAAAAGTAATTGATTATTTGTTAATTACTTAATAATTGAAGTGTCACTTGTAACTTAAGTATAGCATTCTTTTTTCACACTTGGTATTACAAAGGAATTACGTTATCAGGACTTCCTACAATATGGAGACGAGAAGATGCATAATTTAAAAAAGGGAGGCTTGAGACATGATTTTTTTTGTCTAAAAATAAGGAATGGTCTCAAAATAGCATTTAATAAATAATTTTGATATAGCAATTCCCAAGAGGTGTGAGGGACAAAATTTGTTTGTTTTATGGAGCATCGGATCTGCGAACAGGGAAAAGAATAGAATAGAAATAAAGATAAGTGTATACCTCATTAGTCTGAGAAACACTATAAAAATATTATTAATACTCTCGGTAATTGTTGATATTAAGAGTGAGTTAACAACTGGGAATTTTTATATTTCTTTAAATCAGGTTCAAGTTAATATAATCAAGCTAATTACTCGAATAGTTATACTTAAAATTTAATTTAACTAAATTTTGCTTGAATACAACATTTCCATGAAAAATAACAAAGAGAAAAGTAGTTTTTTCAATATAAAATTTTTGTGTACTTTATTCTCTATTACCTTTTATTCAAAAATATATTTACAATCCAAATGTAAATGCTATATATCTGAGAAATATCAAAGAGTAATATCTATTTCTTAGTTGAGATTTTTGATTCAAGAAAAAATTGAACTTATTTAAGCTATGATTACTAAATTATTGAGTTAAATTGGAGAAAATTTATCCATAATAAAATCAGAAAGATATTTAAGAGTGGACTTCAAAAAAAAATACTTGACAAAAATTATAAGTTTTGTTAAAAAAATGTTAAAAATTAACATACTTTAAGAGGATTTTAGATTGTGAAAGTAGCGATTGTTGGTTTTGGATTTAATGCAGAGAAAGCCCATGTACCAGTATATAGAGATCGTTCTGATATTCATCTCACAGCAGTAG
>NZ_JAAHGK010000358.1:0-6126 GCF_010672505.1 Okeania sp. SIO2B9
CAGGAGACAGGAGGAAAATTACATGGGGATAGTCAACGAAGGGCCGCTCCGCGTCTACGCTCCCCCAAGTAATGCGTGAACACCCCCGTTGACGGTGGGGTATTAAACCCACAAAGAAAATGATAATATAAGACTTTTAGCTATTGGACAGTTCTTGTAATTTGTAAATATGCCAGCGCACATTGCTATATAAAAAAACTTCTGGCATTGAAGTTTTCTTTCCCTACTGCCTACAGCAAAGCTGCCTACTGCCTTCCTTCCTCCAAAGTGTAAGTATTCAACCGTTAGCGTAGCTCCCCCTCCGGGGGAACATGATATAAAAAATCAAATCAATTATTCCAAAGAAATTATCAATTCTTTACGCCTACTGCCTACAGCAAAGCTGCCTACTCCCTACTCCCTATGGGTGGAGTAGATGTCTAATTATCATTACATTTAAGCAACGCCAAACAATTGTGCTATCCGCCATCTCCGTTCTACTAAACTTACCCAAACTTACCCATGCCGGAATTGCATGAGCTTCAGTGTTCTATAGAACCCCTAACCGTATCTTCATATAAATATCAAGTTTTTTTGACTAGGAGACAGCTATACTGGAGACAGGAGACAGAAGGTAAGAGAGAAAAGGTTAAGAGGGAAGATTTGGGGAGAGATAATACAAAAAATTCAACACTCCTTCAACTGAATTTTCCTCAAAATTAATGCGCGAAAAGACTTGACTACCATAATTATATAGATCTCAAATGGGTTCTATAGAATTCTGCTCAAATTATTCTGAACTAAGCACAGAATCACGTTCCGCTAGTAGACGACGTAATTCTTGTTGTCGAGCGCTATCAAGTGGAAAATTCCAGATAGCGATCGCTGCTATGAGACTAATTGGGATAGGAACACAAATAAATATATATTTAAGCGCCTCAATTGCTGCGGGAGTATTTGTACCTCCAGGAACAAAACCAATCAAATCTAGAATGGGGTAAACCATACCAACTCCTAAAGCAGAACCAACTTTGTTAGTCATGGTCAACAAAGAATAGTAAAGACCTGTACGCTGTGTACCTGATTCCAGATTATCATGGTCTGTAACATCTGCCATGATCGAGCGTAACAAAAATGCTCCCGCACCAGATTCGATACCAAAAAGAATATTAACTAAAGCATACAGCCATAAATTCCCTGGTTCAACTAGCAGTATAGTAGCGATAATTATAGAACCATAAATTTTAGCAACACCAAAAGTCCGATGCTTCTCCAAACTATAACTAAGACGCATCCAGAAAGGAATGCCACAAAAACTAGCGATAAAATAGAGTAAAAGCATCAGACTAGACCATTGACCTAGATCCATGGCATAAGTAACAAAAAAAATGTAGATTGAACCAGTAATTCCAGGAGCAAGACCAACCATGAGATTTGCCAGTAGGACTCGCATTAGTAACTTGTTTTTCAATAACAGAGAAGTTGACTTGAGCAAACCAAGTTGAGGTGGTGGTGTCACAGGTCTTTCTTGAACATTACAAACAGCGATCGCTACAGTAATAGGCAGTAGTACAATAGTAAACCAACCCATAGCAGCAACTTTATTCGCAACATCAACACCCCCAGTCTGCTCAAGAATAGTTGGAAGTATCAAAACAGCTAACATTCCAAAGACTAGAGCAAACTCTCGCCAACCTTGAATTCGCGATCGCTCATAATAATCAGATGATAATTCTGCACCCCAAGACATATGAGAGATACTCAACAAAGTCCAACCCACATAGAGCAGCAGCATCCAAAACAGAAGATAATTTCCTGTGATCGGAGCTTCAGGCATAAATACTTTGTAAACGCAAATCATTAAAATAGGGACAGATAATATAATCCAATGACGACGGCGTCCAAGAGGAGTTGTGACTTTATCGCTGAGAATACCAAGAACTGGATCGGTAAAAACGTCCCAGAAACGGGTAATCATAAAAATTGTGCCCACCAGAGAAAGGCCAAGTCCCATTTCTTCTGCATAAAAAGGGGGGAGGTAGACCAAAAGAGGAAGACCAAGAGCGGAAAGGGGTATTGCAGGAGAGACAAAAGCTGCGATGGTTTTTTTGGTCAGATTCATCTTTTTGTATTATTTATGGCCTTGGAGCAAGTATAAAATTATATGTCATTTAATTTTATTTAGATGAATCAAAAATTACATTAGTTCTATATTTACTTAAGATTGGGGGATTTTTGGGGTAATGCTGAGGCGATCGCGATTTGTGATTTTATTGGTCATAACCTAAAGTACCAGGAACGTTAACGAAGTCAGAAGTCAGAAGTCAGAAGTCAGAAGTTGTTTTTGTCAAGGGGATTTGAGCGCCCCTCCAAAAACATTTCGCCTTAAAAGGCAAGGTTATGCGACCCAATTATTTTGATAAAATCTGGCGTTTTAATTTCTGGATGTTTTTTTAAAATAAAGATGTAGTGAGAAAAATATGTAAACGAAATACTATTTATTAGGATAAGTATATAGTGTTATTATTTTTTGTTATCCATAGAATTTTTAAATCAGAGGTAATTAATAATGAAATCTTTTAGCAGAAAGCTTGGTTTAGTAGAAAAGTTTATGACACTAGGACATGAAGTGGGTGGTGGACTAATTGTTAATGTTGTTTATCTTGAAGGATTTTTAGCACCTGATACTGTTAAACAAGCTCTTAAATTAGTTCAAAACCGTCATCCCATACTTCAAGTTTACATTGTTGAATGTGAGGATGAGTTTTATTTTAAATCAGAAGGAATAACAGAAATTCCTCTACAAATTATATACAAACAAAATGATAATGAAGCGATTAAATTTGCTGAAAAGGAACTACATACAAAATTTACAATTGACGATTTTTGATGTCTAATACCCAATAATCCTCAATACCTGACCTATGAGTTTTTAAGATTTTGGTTAAAGAGTCATATTGTAGTCATGGCTTCTTTGACCCAACGAGTCGCACTCAACCCAACCTATAGCAATGTGCGCTGGCATATTTACAAATTACAAGAACTGTCCAATAGCTAAAAGCCTTATATTATGGTTTTTTTATTCCCCCAGATGACCTGTTGCCTGTTGCCTGTTGCCTGCGCACAGCGCTATACTATAAAGTCTTATATCATGTTTCCCCTCCGGGGGAGCTACGAATTGCGGATAATCAGTTATAAAAAAACTTCTGGCCTTGAAGCTTTCTTTCCCTTCTGCCTTCCCCTCCTGGGAGGGGGAGGGGCGAGGGGTGGGTTGCCTACTGCCTTCCTTCCTCCAAAGTGTAAGTATTCAACCTAACATGATATTACTTTTGACTTTTGACTGTCTTGAGTGTGTCTTACATTCTGAGGAGACCTCAGAATTACACACTCGCTTTTGACTTTTAACTTCATCAAGCAATACTCCCCCGCTTCCGAGTCTCTTTATAAGAAGTTCCCACATTTTTCAAACCAGCTTTAATCATTTCCTGTTCCAATAAAGCAAAGAAACTCGCCCGGTCGCCTCCCCTAACCACCGCCTGATTATGAGCTTCCGCTAATACCACCGGATAACCATAACCCTTTTGCACTTGAGCCAACATCATTCCTAACACTAACTCCAACATTTCTTCATCCTCAGCCACCCATTCTGGCATATCAATTCTGGCAACTTCCGTACCAACATTCACATAACAAAAATAGATAATATTATCCCCATATAAATCTAAAATTCTAGCGGAAGATTGCCATAAAGGACTTCTTTGCCCAGGTTCCAATATCGAACCCCAAAATACCACATCTCGCAAGGGTTCAAATGACTGACAAGGTGCTTTTTCGGTAAAACCAAATCCCCCTAACCCAACATTCGGGCAATTACTAACACAGTCAGGTTCATCATAAATACAAGCCTTTAAGCGTAAAAAAGATAAACTTTCACTACTCCGAGAAGCACTCAAATAACCAATCAAAGGAATACCCGCTAACTTTAATTTATTCCAAGCATCTAAAATCGGATTTAAAATTCTATCCCGTGCTTCAGAAGGCAAAGATTCTAAGAACCAATAAATCAGGGAACCATCAACCATTGCTAATATTGGGGAATCTAAATTATCCGAATTATTTTTCCTCCATTCACAACCCAATTCTGCCAAAACCAAAGCCTCAGAAATAGTCCGTCGATAACCCATCCATTCTTCAGTTTTAATTCCCCATTGTCGAGAAATATAAAGGTCATCTGCTTGATAAAAAATTTCTGGAATACTATCTAAAAGTGGATAAATACTTTCACCATAATTCAACATTACTCGCCCAATATTTAGCAAATAACAATAGGCTATTTCATGGTGACTTGGTGCTATTTGAGAACCGTCTGTGGCAAATACTGTATGATTTTTTGGCGAAGGATTAATTAAGGGATAAGTATCTAAAGATTCTATAGGAATAGCTGGATTAAAAAGTATGCGATCGCTCCAACTTTCTTCTAATTCTAATAATTCTTCTTGTTCATTTTTTGCCTCTGCCAATAATTGTTGAGCTATTTCTAATCTATTTTGTGCTGCCATTGCTTCTGCTGTGAGATGTTGGCTCATCCCTTGCATTTGTTTCGCTAGTTTTGTTAGGTCTAGCATCGTTTTTATTTCCTAATTTTTAGAGATTTAAGTAGTTAATTAATCAGGAAGAAGGAAGAAGTAAGAGGGAAGAAGGAAGAGGGAAGAAAGAAGGAAAGAATCAATAGTGACATTGAAGAAAAAAAGGTAAAAATAATAGCTATATTGCTATATCTATCTAAGATAATCTAACAAAATACAGCTTTTTGTCGCATTTTTTTTTCAAGCTGGTATTAAACTTTGAGTAACTTGGTCATTTCAGTTATCAGTTAGCCTCCTAAGATTGGAACTGCGTTAACATTACATCTGTAATCAGGAGGCTTTAAATCTGGAATATTCTATTTTCTATTGGTCGATTTTTTCCTAACCTTCAAGGGGTCTTCCTCTTCCTTCCCTCTTCCCTCTTCCCTCTTCCCTCTTCCTTCTTCCCTCTTCCTTCTTCCTTTTTAACTTCTTCCTTCTTCCTTCTTCCCTCTTCCTTATTTCCATAGGGAAAAATTCTGGCAAAACTGAGTAGAAGATAATAAATGAATAGGTGGATATTGAGTTACAGATTCTCGTTCTTTCTGAGTATTGTAACCCCAATCTGCTAAAAATAATTCTACTTCTTTTAAATCCGATTGTTTTTGTACAGATAGTAAAGTTTTCAATCTATCTTCAACAAACCAAATAATTGTTCCTGCTCCTGATGCTGCTAATAACATTCTCAGAGTTTCATATTTAGGACGTTTACATTCTTTACCAATAATATCCGTTTCTGGTAAATTCACACCTTGTTTTTGGAGGAGCGATCGTACAAACCGCCCCTCTTTAGTTGTCACAATAACTGGTTTAACTTCTGATACTATTAACTGCTTTAATTTTTCCACTACTCCTGGATAAAACTCATGTAAAGACAACCATCCTTCTAAATCTTTTGCTATCCATTCATCTCTAGTAGTATCTAGACAACTACCAATTTCTCCTGGATTTTGATTCTCTTCAGTCACAATTTTTGTAGCGATCGCTTGCCATTCTCGTAAAATACTTTCTTCTTCAATACCTAATATTAATGCCCGAATCAAAACAGGCATTTCCCAGCCAATTTCAATTACGGGACGTAATCGATAAAACTGTTCTGCCAAATCATTATTTGGTTTTTGCTCTAATGGTTGCCAAATTTGACAGTAGGTGCGCCAGGCCGTTTGAAAATATTCAACCAGTCCATTGCATAAAACGCCATCAAAGTCAAGAGCTAGAAGAGTAGGAATTGTTGTTTGCATAATTTAAAAGTTCAAAATCAAAAATTAAAAGTAAGACTGCTCGGTCGCTGTTGCCTACTCTAAATAAATTTTATCGTCAACTTCAGGCTGATTAAACCTAAAACCCTGAACCAACAACCTTCTTCAGTAGTCCTGCATGGTAATGGTAAGGATATTTATCATTTTCTTTGTGGGTTTAATACCCCACCGTCTACACGGTGTTCAAAATTACTTGGGGTGAGAATCCCCATGTAATTTTCCTCCTGTCTCCTGTCTCCTGTCTCCTGTCTCCTTCTTCAATA
>NZ_JAAHGK010000359.1:0-6125 GCF_010672505.1 Okeania sp. SIO2B9
TAGTTGGAGCAATTTTTTCCCTCTATTTAACAAAAACTCTATTAACGATCAATCTCTTCTAACCTTGCTCCCTTAGACATTTTTCCCGGCATCGGTCCACGACGTTTAGACTCAAGAGACATACTTAAAAAAGAATACAATTTTTGAATATACTTGTTATGAGAATCTAACTCTAATTCTGCTAAAGCTTCAGTCAGAGACCTACCAGAACGATAGAGAGTTCGGAAAGCCTTCTTCAATATTGCTAAATCTGCACTTGTCAAACCTGCACGCTTTAATCCTAACAAATTAAGCGATCGCACCAAACAAGGATGACCTTCCACCAACATAAACGGTGGTACATCTTTAACTATACGACTCATACCACCCACCATTGCCATTTTACCAATATGTACAAACTGATGAATACCCAATACCCCACCAATAACAGCTTTTGACTCAATTTTGACATGACCTGCTAAAGATACAGCATTAGCTATGACCACAGAATCTTCAATAATACAATTATGCGCCACATGGACATAAGCCATCAGTAAATTGTCATTACCAATAACAGTACTCTCACCAGCATAAGTAGCGCGATTAACTGTAACGTATTCCCTGATTTTGTTATTGTTGCCAATTTTTACCCAACTGGGAGCACCTGCATATTTTAAATCTTGTGGTTCTAGACCAATAGCTGCCCCAGGAAAAATTCGATTACCAGAACCAATCTCTGTTGGCCCTTCAATCACAACATGAGCGCCAATGGTAGTTCCCGCACCTACCTTGACCTGTTCCTCTATTACAGCATAGGGACCCACTTGTACAGTGGGATGCAGTTCGGCACTTTCAGCAATAACAGCTGTTGGATGAATCAGAGTAGGCATACTTCAATCCATTATTGAAAACATCAAATTTCCTTCTGCGGCTTTTTGACCATCCACTTCTGCAAGACCTTGCACTTTACCAAACTTGCCACCTTTAACAGATAATAATTCTGTCTTTAATATTAGTTGGTCTCCTGGAACTACTGGGCGACGAAACCTGACCTTATCCATACCTGCAAATACAAATAATCCTTTCTGAAGCTCTGGCATTTGAGCAAAGACTATGCCTGCAACTTGAGCCATTGCTTCTATGATTAATACCCCTGGCATAATTGGTCGTTCAGGAAAATGTCCTTGAAAATGGGGTTCATTAAAAGTCACATTTTTAATACCTACCGCTCTTTCTCCTGGTACATATTCTATAATACGGTCTACCAAAGCAAAGGGATATCGGTGGGGTAATAGTTTGTGAATTTCTTCAATGGTCATAATATTTACCCCAGTAGTCCCAGTATCTTGATTTGGCTGAGTTGAAGAATTTTCTGTGGTTTGTGCTGAATCTGTTGTAGTTTTTTCAGAGGTTGACATTATGTACAGTTCTTAATTGGCAGTCTCGATTTTACCATTATTCACTTCTCGCTGCTCTAAACAGACAGAGATTCTAAGCAAATGCTAGGCAACGGGATAAATAAACATTGCTCGCTTCTTCTTAGCTGTCACCCAGAAATTTATCCGGGTGG
Source organism: Okeania sp. SIO2B9 (assembly GCF_010672505.1). Classification (NCBI taxonomy): domain Bacteria; kingdom Bacillati; phylum Cyanobacteriota; class Cyanophyceae; order Oscillatoriales; family Microcoleaceae; genus Okeania; species Okeania sp. SIO2B9. Next base: position 1,550 of record NZ_JAAHGK010000359.1, read on the forward strand.
GACGAGTCAAAACGCCCCTAGACACTCACTTGTATTGACATTAAGTTATACAGATTGTGCTTACTTTTTCTGAGCTTTCGGGAGATTATATCACTATGTCAAAATGGTACACTCCCTGTCCTGCCATTGCTGGTAGTGATATAGTCATACTGCCGTTGAATGTATCAACCGTTGTTTCTTATTTACCGGGATTTCTCGGTACTAGGATAGTTCCAGGTGCAAATGAACACCTTACTCAAACTTTAATTCTATCAATTCGGCCCAATTTTTCCATAACGGTCATTTTTACCCCTGCCTGAAGGTGAGGAGCTTTCAATCTTCTTCTGTGTAATCAAAAGTAATCCTAACATGAATTTTTAGTCTTACTATCTACAGATAACTCAGAAATTTTTTGAGCTAATTGTATATGTAATTTATGGCTAGCTTTGTAAGCCAGATAATGAGCTTGAGGAAAACTACTTAATAAACTCAAATCTCCTACTAAGTCCAAGAGTTTATGACGTACAGGTTCATTTTCAAATCTTAAGGGTGGATTTAACCATCCGGACTGATTACAAACTAGAGCATTGTCTAGACTACCACCTTTAATTAAACCCGCTTCTCGTAATTGCTCAATTTGATGTGCTAAGGCAAATGTACGAGCTGGGGCAATACAGTCAGCAAAACTTTCTGTTTCTGGAGACCAACTATGCCACTGATTACCAATAGCTGGTAGATTAAAATCTATTCCGTAAGTAAACCGAGTTTCTCGACTAGGTAAGGCAGCGACAAAAGCATCACCTTGATTTATCCAAATTGGTCGGTCGATCGAATTTTCAGTCCTTAGTTTTGGCTTAAGACTGTGGTTTATTAGCTGTGGGCGATCGGTATTGTTAATATTTTTTTGCCCCATCTCCCCATCTCCCCATCTTTCCATCTCCCCATCTCCCCATCTCTCCATCTTTCCATCTCCCCATCTCCCCATTTCCCCATTTTCCTCCTCTGGTTGAGCAATTAATCCTACAGAAGCGATCGCCTCTACCCAGAGTTTAGCCGAGCCATCCAATAAGGGAACTTCGGGGCCATCAATTTCAATTCGAGCATTATCTACTCCCATTCCTGCCAAGGCAGCTAATAAATGTTCTACAGTGCGAATACGAATATTTGCAATACCAAATTCAGTAGAGAGAGTGGTAGAGACTACAAAATTTATGAGAGCTGGAATACTAGGAGTCTTAGGTAAGTCAACTCTAACAAAATATCTACCTGCATTTTTGGGGGCAGGTATAACTCTAATATGAGATTTAATACCGCTATGCAGACCTATTCCCCACTGTGAAAATTCTGTTGCCAAAGTATATTGGTTATCCATATTTTTGTCATAATTATTGTTAGCTATTAACCTATATTTAAACTGTGCTTAAATTTTACTTATTCTCCAATAATTATAATGAGACTCTAAATAACAATTATTATTTTTACATGATATAAATGTTTAATTTTCTATATTTTTGATAAAAAGTCTAGGAAAACAAGAGTATGGTAACTACCAAAGTAAAGAATTTGAAGCTGAATAAGTGGAAATTAGCTAGTGTCTTTGCTCTAGTAGCTACAACATTAGCTATAACTATTCCTGTAGTTAGGTCTCAAAGCCCGTCTATAATTAAAATTGATGGTTCTAGCACAGTTTACCCTATTACCGAAGCAGTAGCAGAAGAATTTCAAAAAGAGAAAAGAGGTGTTATGCGGGTAACGGTTGGAATTTCTGGAACAGGGGGAGGCTTTAAAAAATTTTGTTCTCTAGAAGATTCCGTTAGAACAGATATTTCTGATGCTTCCAGAACTATTCAACCATCTGAAATAGAAAAATGTAAAGCTGCAGGAATTGAATTTATTGAATTACCTATTGCTTATGATGCTATTACTGTAGTTGTTAATACTGAAAACTTTGTTGATACTATGAGTGTGGAGGATCTCAAAAAGATGTGGGCACCGGAGGCCCAAGGTAAAGTTATGAAGTGGAATCAGGTGAACTCTAATTGGCCTGATGCAGAACTGAGAATGTATGGACCAGGTGCAGATTCAGGTACATTTGACTATTTTACTAAAGAAATAGTTGGTCAGTCTAAGGCTAGCCGTTCTGACTATACACCTAGTGAGGATGATAATGTTTTGGTTCAAGGTGTTGCTAATGACCCTAATGCTATTGCTTATTTTGGCTATTCTTATTATGAAGCGAACCGAGACTTACTAAAAGCAATAGCTATAGACAATGGTAATGGACCTGTTAAACCTTCATTGGAAACAGTGCGAAGTGGACAATATCAACCTCTGGCTAGACCAATTTTTATTTATGTTAATGCTAAATCCACAGAGCGTCCTGAAGTTAAAGAGTTTGTTGAATTCTATCTGAAGAATGCTCCTCAGTTAGTTAAAGAAGTCAATTCTGTACCTCTTTCGGAACGAGAATATCAGCGAGCAATGGAACGTTTTAAAAATCGTGTTATTGGGAGTGGTAGTTAAATTTTATAATAATTAAAGCATTTTTAAGTAGAATAATTATTCGATTTTTCAGACCAAAGTAGAGTCAAGTGGCTAAACATATTTTATGATTTAAGTTCATGCTAAAAATCAGATAAATTATCGGCTAATATCTAAGCATAAATTTTATGTGAGGCTGTACAAAATCATGAAATTTATTCACTTGTCTGTCTAGATATACAGTCAACTTTGATTAAATTATTATTCTTTGCAAATTCATATTAATTCGGCATAAGTACCAATTCTTATTTTTCATTAGTTAGTAAGTATTCAAGATTCAGTCTTATAGCCCACATCCCATACCACAAAATGTAGTATATAAGAAGGAGACAGGAGACAGAATTTTAGAAGAAAATCATAGCTACCGTGATTGAGTAATCAATCAAGTAAGTATTCATGCTTAATTATTTACTCGGAATTTGATCGACGAAAAAAGTAATCGAGATGATTCGCCTATAAATATTTACCAAGCTACAGATTTATATACTACTTTTAATAATACAAACCGAAGTACGGAATGTGGGTTATAGCAGAAGGAAGAAACGAAGTTGGAAAAATCAGGTTCTGTCTTAGTTTTAAGCTTTTGATATGTCCGTGCCTTTCCTTCAACTGCTATAGAGGTACAGGAATTATGGTCAAAATGGGAAACCCTGGGCTTGTATATATTCTTTTTACCAAGGTATGTCAAATATGACTATCTTTTTCTGAACTATAACTTACTGAATGCTAACCATTATTATTTACTTAATTCCTGAGTATTGAATGAGAGATAAACTTTTAAAATTAATAAAATCACCAAGATTAGTTCAAGATACACGAGAAAAAACAATTGAATATATTTTATTTCTAGCAGCTTTTTCCTCTGTAGCAACTACAATAGGAATTCTGTTTATATTAGTCAGAGAATCAGTTTTATTTTTTCAAGAAATATCCATATTAGACTTCCTGACAAGTACAGAATGGACTCCCTTATTTCAAAATCCTCAATATGGAATTTTACCTTTAGTCTCAGGAACTTTAGTAACTTCAATTATTGCTTTAATGATAGCTATTCCACTGGGCACTATAGCAGGAATTTATCTGAGTGAATTTTCCCCAATAAAATTTAGAGAAACCATCAAACCATTCTTAGAATTATTGGCTGCTATTCCCACAGTAGTTTATGGTTATTTCGCACTCTTGTATGTCACTCCACTATTACAAAAAATATTTCCAAATTTACCAACTTTTAATATGTTGAGTGCAGGATTAGTAATGGGGGTAATGATTATTCCATTTATTAGTTCTATAAGTGAAGATGCTATGCGTTCTGTGCCAGTAGGTTTACGAGAAGGGTCTTTTGCTATGGGAGCAACTAGGTTTCAAACATCATTATTAGTTGTATTTCCGACTGCTATTTCTGGTATTTGTTCGGCTTATGTTCTGGGAGCTTCCCGTGCAGTAGGAGAAACAATGATTGTTGCTATTGCGGCTGGTTTGCAGCCCAATTTTACTTTGAATCCTACAGATCAAGCTGCTACTATTACAGGGTATATTGTGCAGGTTAGTCTTGGTGATTTACCTCATGGTACTTTAGCTTATCAAACAATTTTTGCTGCTGGTCTAACTTTAGTATTGATAACTTTAATATTAAATATAATCGGTCATTTTCTAGCTAAACATTATCGCGAAATATATTAACAGAAGGAAGAAGGAAGAAGGAAGAAGAAGGAAGAAGGAAGAAGGAAGAAGGAAGAAGGAAGAAGCTGTTATGTTTTTAAATTGGTTATTGATACTAGCCAACAGATTTTCATAAAATTCGTGTATTGAGAGGATAACTATGAAGGTAAGCATTCAGCTATTAGCTGTCAGCTCTCAGCTATCATGAAGTGGTTTTAATGAATATAGACTGTTTTAGGCCGCTTTTATAGTTAAGTATAAATTCTGCCTCAATTAGTAAAGCTTTTATCTAAAACTAAAAGCAATAGCTGATTGCTAATTGCTGACGGCTGAATGCTTACCTATGAAGTTATATTTCAGATAAAAATACATAAGCTATCAGCTGATAGCTGATAGC
>NZ_JAAHGK010000036.1:0-14785 GCF_010672505.1 Okeania sp. SIO2B9
TTCTCCATAAAAGAGGGAAGAGGGAATAGGGAATAGGGGGAAATAATTGATAATTTATGTACGATAATTGATTTTATTTTTGATTTTTGGAGATATCTATTTTGCTGTTTGTTGAAGAAGGTTTTATACGGTAAGCAGTATAGCAGAAGGAAGAAAGAAGAATAAAGAAGGAAAAGTCTTACGTTATCTGAGTTTTAAACTTTTGAACTGTCCTAACCTTTCCTTCGGCTGCTATAAAGCAATATTATATCATGTCCGGATAATTAGTGATCAAAAAACTTTCTCCTTTTCCTCCTTTTTATTCTTTCTTCTTCTTTCTTCCCTCCTGACTCCTGAATCCTGACTCCTGACTCCTTAGATAAATCATCACTTATCCAAAACTCTTAAACGATAGGTACTAATAGTAATACCTCCTTTTCGCATCAAAACTGCTGATAACCATTGATCCTGAGAATTTTCTATGACCTCACCAATTTTAAAAATTCCCCCAGAAGGCAATAGTTCTAATTGAAAATTAGCAGGTTCAAGATCGTAAGAATTTTCATTAATTGGTTCTTCCCAAGCAGCTCCTAACATAATTTGTTCGCCCAAAGGTTCTGCAACAATCACATCAAAGTTATACTTTTTACCTACTTCTACTTCTAGTGGTAAATTAACATTAATAGTAGGTGGATTTTTGCCGGATGTCAGTTGATTACGCTCGGCTAAAATTTCTTGTTCAACAATTTTTTTATCTTCATAACGTTGTTGAGAAGTAATAGTAGACTTTAATCTTATATTTCTATTGTTCATTTGCTGAACACCAGTAATATAAGTAACAGTTTCAGCCACAATTGCATCGCCATCTATTTCCCAGGATTTTACTTCAGTACGATATTTAACTGATTGATAAAGTTGCCAGAATTTAGATAAAGCTTCTGACAAACTTTCCCGATTTAAACCATCAGAGTTAGTAAAATCATTACTATAGAAATCCATTACATCTTCTAAGTCTTGACGACTGGCAGCTCGGTCTATTTTTTTCAAAATTTCGGTCAGTTCATCAGGGGTTTTATCTCTATCTTGAGCTAAAGTAAAATTAGGAGATAAAACTATTCCAGAAGAAACAGTTAAACCTAGTAATAAAGAACTAAATAATGTTGTTGATAATTTATGAAATTTAATCAAAAATTTGCTTTGGGTACGAAATATGATTTGAGAAATAATCATTTTTAACTTATAAAAGTTGTTAGTTAAAGATTTGTTGGTTGTCAGAATCGAATTATATGGCCTTAACAAAGTCAGAAGTCAGAAGTTATTTTTGTATAGCAATGTGCGCTGGCATATTTACACATTATTTTTTGTACACCTTTTCGCTTACTGCACTTTGAGCTGGACATTGTAAATACTTGAGCGCTCATTGCTATAACGGGGATTTGAGCTTCGCTCCAAAAATATTTCGCCTTAAAAGGCGGGGTTTTAGACCCAATTATTTTGATAGGTTTGATTTTTGCCTAATGTTACTGCGTTAAAGACTAATTATGAAATATTAGACCTTCTGCAAAACTGAAAATTATAGTAAGAAACAAGTTGATTAGAACTTATGTTGATGATAAACCTGAGACAGAGAAAAGCTTTTACCACTGTTCCCTGATCCCTGCTATAGATAAATTAAAATACACAAATTATCAATTTCTCTTAAACTTTGGCCTTTTGATTTGAAATTTTTGACTTATTTCATTGTTATACCAGGGAGTAAAGAAACCTTGACCAATACACCAATTAAATTGTTAATCGCGGCCAGTGGTACTGGCGGACATTTATTTCCAGCGATCGCCACTGCTAAGGAATTAAAGGATTATCAGATCGAATGGTTAGGAGTACCTAATCGTTTAGAAACTAAGTTAGTCCCATCCCAGTATCCTCTCCATACTATATCAGTTGAAGGTTTTCAGCAGAAATTGGGCCTGGGGACTTTAAAAATTTTGAGTGGACTTATTGGCTCTATTCTAAAGGTAAGACATATACTTAAGCAGGGAAACTTTCAAGGATTGTTTACCACTGGCGGTTATATTGCTGCTCCGGCCATTATTGCTGCTCGTTCCTTGGGTTTACCAGTTATTCTCCATGAGTCTAATGTTTTGCCTGGGAAGGTGACGCGCTGGTTTAGTAGTTTATGTAATGTAGTGGCATTGGGTTTTGAGGAAGGAGCAAAATATCTCCCTAATGGTAAGACGGTTTATGTAGGTACTCCTGTCAGAGAGCAATTTTTGTCTCCTCAAGTGTTAGATATACCTATTCCAGAAAATGTCCCTGTGATTGCAGTTGTTGGGGGTTCTCAAGGAGCAGTTTCGGTTAACCAATTAGTGAGAGAATGTGTTCCTGCATGGGTTGATGCTGGTGCTTGGATTATTCACCAAACTGGGGAAAATGACCGAGATGCTTTTAGTGTAGAACATCCCCAATATTTTCCTATGACATTTTATAATAATATGGCTGGTTTATTTCAGCGGGCAAATTTAGTGATTGGTAGAGCAGGGGCGGGTACTTTAACAGAGTTAGCAGTTACTCATACACCTTCTATTTTAATTCCTTATCCTTATGCTGCTGATAATCATCAAGTTTATAATGCTAATGTATTTGCAAATCAGGAAGCGGCAATAGTTTTTCCTCAATCAGAATTAACTTCTGAAAAACTTGAAACAGTAGTTTTGGAGTTATTAAATTCACCAGAAAAACTGGAAAAAATGAATCAGGGTTCGGAAAAATTAGCAGTAAATGATAGTGCTAAGAGATTAGCAAATTTAGTCGATAAATTATTGAATGATTACTCATAATTTAGTTTGAGTAAAACATCATCAAATAGATCGAAAATTTTTGCTTCGTGAATGGGCTTAAAATATTCTTTCCACTGCTGTTTTTTTCCCGTTCTGATATGCTTATTGTTTGAAACCCGTCCAGAAAAAAACTTTTTCTTTAGGCTATTCTGAATAGACTAGGAATAATTCTTTCCTTGAACCATAGAAACTGAAAAAAATCTCTGAATAAAGTTAGGTTAGTATCTGGAATTAAATCCTCATATTTTCTCTCTATAAAGTCAGGATTATCATAATTCTAACACTTGATATCTTCAATTACATTCCTAGTTGCATTCTCCATTTCAAATATCAATTGATCATCACAGGATGAATAATAATTTAGTTTTTCCTGGTAATATCATGTCCGGCTAATTAGTGATAAAAAACTTTCTCCTTCAACTCCAGTTCTTCTTCTTCCTTCTTCTTTCTTCCCTCCTGACTCCTGACTCCTGACTCCTGAGGACTCCGTCGTTATTTATTTATAACTGTTCAACCGGACATGATATAAGTCAATCCACAAAAATATTTTCTGTTAATATGTAACAATTTTTCTGATGATTTTGTATGATAGAAACAAGTAGAAACAATTACATCTCTTGGGTCTCTGATAATATGTAATCCTTTGTAATTAGAAAGTATGTCAAAATCAAACTTTGAATGATCGTCAAGAAAAATATCAAAGTTCGGCGTTGCTGAATAGCGTGTATGATATTAATCGCGCATTACTTAGGAGTCAACCCACCCCTAACTCCTCCCAGGAGGTCAGAATTCACGAGTCAGGAGGGAAGAAAGAAGAACAAACCCCGAGTAGAAGGAGAAAGTTTTTTGGTCGCGTAAGCGGAATAGAGTTCTATTGCGCTCTGATCCGGACAAATGTCATACCTATTTTCACCAATGCCCAAAGTTCTTAGATGAACCCCTAAGAGCTGCCTTATTTTTCTCCCGGCAAAATTTTAAGTCATAATCAGAACCAATAGCACTGAATATAGTTAACATCCAAACAGTACCTGTTTTGTGGTGAGTTCCAATCAAAGCTTTATTATCTAAAATTTCTCCAAACGATAAACCCTTACGAATAACTCCTAGGGATTTACGAATAGTAGCTCTAGTTTGCTTGAGTAATAATTTCATTTTTCCTCATTACTTTAAAGTTCATGATATTATCTTTTCTGTGGCGGGTTTAATACTCCACCGTCAACGGTGATGCTTAAAATTGTTTGGGGTTATAAGACAGGGAGTGGTGTGTCGAAGACTATCCATAAGCAATTTTCCCTTATGCCTTCTGCGTTTTTCAAACAATAATTATACCATTCAGAGAACTTAGCCAAAAGCTTATATGATAGTAAGTTACAACTATAATCTCTTGCAAAAGTTGTTTTGATATCAATAATTAGTAAGGGAGATAAGGAGAGTATTAAATAACATAATTTTTAGTATTTCATATTAAAATTAAAAAATTAGTAAGTCCTAATAAAAAAACTTACAGCGGTTTTCATTTCAGTAGACCACAGTAGGGGCGTTAGCGGCAAAAGCGCTGTAAATCTGCTAGAACAAAATTTAGCAGTAATAGAAAGTACCAATAAGTTAACAAATTTAGTGCGTCAATTTTTCCACAGCAAATCAGTCGATAATTAAATGTTCATTGAGGTTTTAAAAGGTTGCTATGTGGTATGAATATTTATGGCTAAAGTTGAGAAAAGTAGCAAGATGTGAACGAACAAATTGCTCTCTAGCAACAAAGAATAGTTTGATTTTTCCACTAAGGAGAAAAATAGCTCAAAGACAAATTATTCAAATATTAATAATTGCTTTTTTGCTACCTTTATTATTTTTCATAGTACCAGCTTGGGGGCAATCTACTGCTACTAATAATAATTTCAAAACAGCTCCAGTAGTACTTAATGGTAAAATATTATTTAAAGTATCAGGTAATGATGATAAAAATTTGACAGCTACTAAACGAGCTGAAATCATCAGTTCAACATTAGAAAATATCTTAAGCTCAGGTGAATCTATAGAGGTAGATATAGACCAGAAAAATGAAGAAACAATTCTGGGTGTTAATAGTAAATATCTACTCACAGTAACTGCGACAGATGTCAAAGGAAGAATGAAGATAGAAGAGCAAGCAGTAATCTGGAAATATAGAATTGAAGAAGCTTTGGAATTAGCTCAAACAGAACGTCAGCCACGTTATATTTTCCAAGTATTAATCATCAGTATTATTCTAATTTTAACTGCTTTTACTCTACAGTTATCTTATGGTTTTTTTGAATTCAAAATTAGCAATTTATTTGAGGAAAGATATCCTAAACTTGTCAATTATTTCCCTACACTTTTGCCATTAACTGGAATTGCTGTTAGAGTCATAGTCTGGATAGTAGTTGTCCTCTATATAACCGATTTAATACCATTTCTTAGCAACTATCGCGACAAAGTATTAAATATTTTAAAAGAGAGCTTTACTTCTACTATTTTTAATCTAGGTAACAAAGGTTTTTCCATTTTAGACATAATGTTTTTAGTCGGATTAACCATTGCAATGTGGAAAGGAGTAGGATATTTTATTAGCATCTTCAGAAGTAAAATTATTGGCTTAACAGGAGCAGAGCAGAGCATTCAAGATACAATTAGTTTCTTAGTTCAATATGGCTTAATTTTCTTAGGTATACTAATTATTCTGCAACTTTGGGGGGTAGATGTTAGTTCTTTAGCAATTATTGCTAGTGTCCTTGGTGTAGGTATCGGTTTTGGTCTACAGAATATTGCTAACAATTTTATGAGTGGCATTATTCTAATTTTTGAGCGGCCTATTCAAGTGGGTGATTTTATTCAAGTTGGAAATTTAGAAGGTATTGTTAAACGGATTGGTTTACGCAGCACTTACATTACTACTTTAGACAAGATTTCTTTAATTGTTCCTAACTCTCGTTTTCTAGAAAATGAAGTTTTAAATTGGAGTCATAATAATCCGATTTCTCGGGTAAAAGTTCCCATAGGAGTTGCCTATGGTTCTGAAATTAGGTTAGTTAGAAAAGCTATTTTAGAAGTAGCTAAAAGTCATCCCGAAGTATTATTAAATCCATCACCGCAACTATGGTTTCAAGAATTTGGTGATAGTTCTCTAAACTTTGATTTGCTTGTTTGGATTAGAGAACCTCAGAAAAAACATAAGCTCAAAAGTGAACTAAATTATCGTATTGAAGTAAGTCTAAGAAAATATGGAATTGAAATTCCTTTTCCTCAGCGAGATTTGCATTTAAAATCTCCAGAAATAGAGCAAATGATTCAGACTTGGATTCAGAAAAATACTACCCAATCTGTAGAACTTTATTATCCTGATAGTTTTGTACATAAACTGGAAAGAAAAATTTCTGATTTAGAGCTAGATGAAGAGGATAATTTAACTGTATCAACCATCAATAATATCGACAGTGAAATTCTTAATAATATAGATATAGATACCTTGATTCAGGAAATGCGTGGTTCTCATGGAGTAGCAATAAAAGACCGCCGACATCGGTGGGGTATTTACCCAAAATGTTTTGTTGGTTCTGAGGCAGTAAAATGGTTAATGAGGACTCAAAATTTGAATTTACAAGAAGCAATTTCGATTGGTCAATTATTAATTGATCGTGGGTTAATTCATCATGTCTTAGATAGACATGGTTTTAAAAATGAATATCTTTTTTATAGTTTTTATGAAGAAGAATAGTTAATCAGGAGTCAGGAGTCAACCCACCCCTAACCCCTCCCCCTCCGGTGGAGGGGAAGTTACCGAGTCAGGAGGGAAGAAGAGGAGAAGAAAGAAGGAAGAAGGAAGAAGGAAGAAGGCTTTAGTTATCTAGCACAGAAGGAAAAATCTGGTGTTGCCTGAGTTTTAAACTGTTGGGTAGTGGTGCATCTTGCTCCCGTTTCAGGTATTCCTTTTGCTCCCGTACCTGGTATTTTTTTGCTGTATACCATTACGCTCCGCAGGACTACCAAAGAAAGAGGATGTATTTATACCAATTTGATAAATGTTTGCTACAAATAGTTAGGCTATTTCTTAGGAGTCAGGAGTCAGGAGTCAGGAGTCGTATGGGAATTGCTTCAATACCAGTTTTTAGGTCGTAAATTCTCTTTTTCGTCAAAGAGAAATTTCCTGCAAAATCTTTTTATCGCACTTATTATTCGTAACATTCTTTTTTCAAATTGGTATTACAGCAGTTTCCGAAGTTATAGCACTGTGCGCAGGCAACAGGCAACAGCGGTGCGACCCCGCGACGACGCCAGTCGCAAGGGAATGCGCACCAAGAGAGGCAACAGACAACAGCTCCGGAAGGGGGAATAAAAAACCGATAATATAAGGCTTTTAGCTATTGGACACCTCTTGTAATTTGTAAATAGGGTTTGCTTATGGAAAGTCTGTTGGTGGGGGTAGGAGACAGGAGACAGGAGACAGGAGACAGGAGAAATGGGGATGAGCGAGGAGGTAGTAGTAAAAATTGTCCCTTTATTTTTCTGCCATAATCATCCCAAAATACTAGCATGCATGAGCTCCCTAGACCGAAAAGCTTGCACTTTTTCAAGACAAAAAAAGGCAGCAAACCAATATCAGTCAATGCTTTGATATTTAATCAGCAAGCCCTAAATATGCCAGCGCACATTGCTATATGAGGTGCACCCATCGCGGGCAAGATGCCCGCACTACAAACGTTAAATTGTTAATCTCTGTACCTCTTATCCAAGGAATTTGCTCCCCTACTCCCCTACTCCCCCGCTCTAACGAACTACACCAGAGTGACCTTCTATATTCCCTACTGGTTCAAATATTCCACCCAGATATTTTGCTAAAAATTCCTCGGCGATCGCGTAAAAATGTAAACGGTTTTCTGGACGAGCAAAACCATGTCCTTCATCTGTATATAGCACATATTCGATCGGTTTACCCGCGTCTTCCATTGCCTTAACAATTTGCGTACTTTCTGACTCTTTCACCCGTGGGTCATTTGCTCCTTGACCTATTAATAAAGGTTTCTCAATTTTATCGACAAAAAACAGAGGCGATCGCGACTTCAAAAATTCTGCTTCAGTTTCCAAATTTCCCACACGATGGAAAAAGACTTTCTTCAAAGGTTCCCAATAAGGAGGGATAGTTTGCATTAAAGTGATCAAATTACTCGGTCCGACAATATCCACACCAGCAGCAAACACTTCCGGGGTAAAAGTCAACCCTGCTAATGTTGCATAACCACCATAAGAACCACCCATGATAGCAACTTTATCCTTGTCAGCAATACCCTTTTCTACTAACCAGTTAACTCCATCAATTAGATCGTCGTGCATTTTCGCTCCCCATTCCCGGTTACCAGCATTGAGAAAATCTTTACCGTAACCAGTCGAACCCCGGAAATTAATTTGCAAAACCACATAACCTCGGTTAGCTAACCACTGAGTTTGTGATCTATAACCCCAGGTATCCCGCGCCCATGGTCCCCCATGAACTAAAAGCACTGCTGGTGCTGGAGTTGGAACACCTACAGGTTTAGTCAGATAACCATGAATAGTTAGACCATCCCTAGCAGCGTAGGAAATGGGTTCCATTGGTGCCAACTGTAAACCTTCGAGTTGGGGTTGGTTGCTAAAGAGAAAAGTTATAGTTTTAGCAGTGCGGTCGTAAGTATGATAATAAACAGGTCCGTCATCAGTAAAATAAGCTACCAACCAGTTATTGTCTTCGAGGGTACGACTAACGATGCGAAACTCGCCTTTGTGCGCTTGCTTGAGAAATTCAAAATCTGCAGCAATGCTATCATCTAGAATCTGCCATTCTAATTTATCTTTGTAGAAACCCACTGCTTCAATGGCACGAGTAATAGGATGAGTTAAACTGCCACTAATGTCATATTGGGAGTCTTCAGCAATTACTTTTTCTTCGCGAGTGGCAAGATCGAGAGCAAGTAAACGTATAGCATTAGCATCATGGTTAGCTGATATATAGAGAGTTTTGCCATCATTGGAGAAGAAACTCGGGCCTCCATCTTCATCTGGCCCCCAGTGACGGATAGTTTCCCAAGATTTTTCTGTGGTTTCGCGATACAGTAAATCCGAACCTCCATCCTCTGTGATGGTTGCTGCAGCCAGGATTTGGAATTTTGCATCAGCAGTCCAACCAACAATATTACCTGGGTTATGGGTGTCAAATTCTACTGCACCATTATTGAGGTTGATGCGGTAAACATCGAAAGTTTGGGGATTTTTCAGGTTCAGACCCACTAATATTTGGTCAGGGAAATTATGGTCTAAATCTATTACTTCTGCTTTGACTCCCTGGAATGGGGTGAGGTCGCGCACCATGTTTGATTGAATATTAACTTGATAGAGATGATAATTTTCATCCCCATCAGCATCTTGAAGATATATGAGTTGGTCTTCGTTGTAAGTCCAGAAATACATCCGAATGCCCCGTTTTTTGTCGGCAGTAAGTTGGCGGTCGTCTTCTTGACCTATTGTTCGTACCCATATTTGCAAGACATTTTTTTCATCTGGAGCAATATATGCCAGATATTTGCCATCGGGGGAAAGTTTGGGACTGGTACGTTCGGGGTTGCCAAACAAAATTTCACGGGGAATAAGGGGAGGGAGTTTAGTTGTCATTTTTTCTGCGGTTGTTGTTGTCATATTTTGGTTGAATATTTGATTTGCTGAAGTTGCATAGCAGGCAACAGGGAACAGATTGAAAAACATTTCTCTGTCTAAAGATTGGCGTTGCTGATTCTGGGTATGATTTTGCCCCCCCAATTTTGGGGGGAATAAAACTCTAAAAGTCCCCCAATTTTGGGGGATTTAGGGGGCGTGGACCTGAACCAAACAATCGCGCATTCATACTTCAATTCAGCAACACCTAAAGATCATTATCAGTCTTTGTCCTAACTGTTCTAGCTATTGCTATACATTTTTTATTGTACCGCTTACTTTACAATTCGTAACATTTGGATAAAATATATTATGTAGTGTAAACCCACCTTGACTATTTATGTTACTACAAGCTAATCAACGCACAAAGTTAGACGACTCTGACGATCGCCTGTTTTATTCTTACCCTAGATTTGTTACTCATGTGGATGAAGGGTTTATTGATCGGTTGACAAATTTATATCGCGATCGCCTTAAACCTCATACTCGAATTTTAGATATGATGAGTAGTTGGGTTTCTCACTTACCACAAGATATTGAATTTGCTCATGTTGAAGGTCATGGTATGAATGAGGAGGAGTTGGCTAAAAATCGTCAATTAAATCATTACTTTGTTCAAGATTTAAACAAGGATTTGAAATTACCTTTTCCTGACAAAGATTTTGATGCTGTTGTTAATTGTGTTTCTATTCAATATTTGCAATATCCTGATGCTATATTTTATGAAATTTATCGAATTTTGAAACCTGGCGGAATAGCAATTATTAGTTTTTCTAATCGGATGTTTTATCAGAAAGCTATTAGTGCTTGGCGAGATGGTTCGGAAAATGGAAGAGTAGAGTTAGTCAAGCGTTATTTTGACAGTGTAAAAAGTGCTAATGAAATTCCAGGTTTTAGTCAAGTAGAGGTAATTTATCAGAAGTCAAATGTACCTAGTTTTTTACAGATGTTCGGTTTAGGAGGAGGCGACCCTTTTTATGCTGTAATTGCTTATCGTCAGGTTTAGTATTAAGCGATCGGTTTTAGGGGGTAGTTAGTAAGTTAAATAAGTATTTTTTATAGGTAAAAATAAAGTTTTTTTTACTTACATTTTCTTTAACTATCTAACTCCTACCAGATCATCTTCTCTGATAATCTCTAATAATTTGTGGTGTTCCCTGAGTTAAATTACCCGCTCTAGCAAGATTCTGGAATATTTCCTCAAAATCGTCTTTTTCTACTACACCATTTTGATCGGCATCATAGACTTGAAACAGACCTGTCCATTTTTTTGTTTGTAATTCTGTCAGCATATTTTTGTTTTCCTTTATTCAAATAATTGAACCTAGATTTGTCCTTATTCCCATCAGGATTTATCAGACTATGGGGTTAAACAATTTGATACTATATCAGACTATAGTCGGGAAAGGGGGGTTGCACATTTATAGTTTATATAGCAGGGAACAGGGAACAGTAGGAAAAGCACTTCTTTGTTTAAGGTTGATCATCAGTCTATGTCAAACACCAACTCGTTCTTTGCTTTTTTTAAAAAAGAATAAATTGAAGTTCGCAATAAATATAAATCTAAAAGTATGATAAAAATAAGTAGTTCAGCATATACAGCAAATTTCAGGAAGCGTGAGGTACAGTTTTAGGTTAGTCTAGAATTTTTATTCATTCCCTATTCCCTGTTCTCTGTTCCCTGTTCCTTGTTCCTTAATACCATTCATAATTAATCATAGTGATTTCCCAAGAAAATACATTTAACATACAAGAATTAGAAACTATTGTCCGCAAAGACAATATTAGTTTGTGGCAAGATATAGACCAAACAAAAAAACAACAAATATCACAGGCGATCGCTCCCGACACTACCATCAACTGCATCGTCTATCCAGAAACTCAAGCACAACTTTCTACCATAGTTACTTGCTGTGCTAAAAATAATTGGGCAATATTACCTTGTGGTAACGGTAGCAAAGTTCATTGGGGAGGGTTAATGAAAGTAGACCGAACTACTCACAAACAAGGAATAATAGTTGTCAGTAGCGATCGCCTCAACCATCTCATCGAACACGCTGTGGGTGACTTAACTGTTACTGTGGAAGCAGGGATGAAATATGCAGAATTACAGGAAACCTTAGCAAAAGCAGGTCAATTTCTCGCTATCGACCCTGCTTATTCAGAAACTGCTACTATTGGCGGTATCATTGCCACTGCTGATACAGGTTCCCTACGTCAACGCTACCGGGGTGTACGAGATATGCTACTGGGTATAAGTTTTGTGCGATCGGATGGAAAAATTGCTAAAGCGGGAGGACGGGTAGTTAAAAATGTGGCAGGTTACGACCTAATGAAATTATTTACAGGTTCTTATGGCACATTAGGTATCATTAGTCAAGTTACTCTGAGAGTTTATCCTCAACAACAAGCATCCGGTACCGTTGTTTTAGTAGGAGAAAAAAATAACATTGCCAAAGCAACTCAAACTTTATTATCTTCAGCATTAACACCCGTTGCTATTGACTTACTTTCAACTAAATTAGTAGAACAATTAGACTTAGGTAAAGGTGTGGGATTAATGGTTAGATTTCAAAGCATAATAGAGAGTGTTGAAGAGCAATCTAATCAATTATTAAAAGTGGGAGATAGTTTAGGTTTAAATTCCACCCGTTACCATGATTATGAAGCAGAATTATGGCAAAAATTAAAACAACAAATCTGGCATTCTCAGCAAAATGAAATAATTTGTAAAATAGGAGTTATGCCTAGGGAAGCTGTAGAAACTTTAGAGCGATCGGCCATAGAAACTGGTTTCGGATTAATTCATGCAGGGAGTGGTTTGGGAGAATTAAAGTTTAATTCTGTTACTCCTGAAACTATTCTAGAATTAAGGCGTTGGTGTGAATCTAAAGGTGGATTTATCACAGTTTTAGCAGCACCATTAGAGATAAAAGAAAAACTAGATGTTTGGGGTTATAATCAGAATGGTCTTGAGATAATGCGCCGAATTAAACAACAATTCGATCCACAAAATATTTTTAATCCCTATTCTTTTGTTGGTGGAATTTAACAGGGAATATAATATGATATCATGTCCGGTTGAACAGTTATAAATAAACGACGGAGGAGTCAGAAGTCAGGAAGGAAGAAAGAAAAAGAAAGAGGAGAAAGTTTTTTTGATCGCTAATTATCCGGACATGATATGAATTAGTTTTCAGATCAAACAGGCAGGAATGGTGTAAGGTGCGTTGCAACTGAGCGTACAGGTAGAGTGGCAATTCCTATCTATCTAACTTGAAAATCATTAGCTACTAAATCTGGACTGCCATCTAATGTGGCAAATTGAGCGCCAGTACCGAAACCATCTTCAGTACCGTTGGCATTATAATACAACGCTCCACTAGCAGAGTTGTAAACAATTTTAGCCTCAGCAGTTGCAGCATCAACTTCACTAGAGAAAATTGCAAAATCATCTGTAGATAAACCAATACCAGGAGAACTATCTAGAGCAGTAAAGGTTCTCAAGTCAAGCAAAATTCTATCTTGCCCACTATTAAAATCATTAATCTGGTCTATACCTATATCTTGAGAATCAAATTCTTCGTTGGTGTTAAAAATAAATCGGTCTATACTTGCCCCACCTATCAATTCATCGTCTCCAGCACCACCATTCAGGCGATCGCGACCTTGACCACCATTGAGAATATCATTACCGTCTCCACCAAGCAATATATCGAACCCAGGGCGACCTTCTAAAACATCATTACCATCCTGGCCTAATAGAGTATCGTTTCCTCTAGCACCAATCAGGTTGTCATTACCATCACCACCAATGACGCGATCGTCACCTGCGAGTCCATTTAATCGATCGTCTCCAGCAAAACCTCTTACTATATCGTTAGCAAAACCTGCATCAATATTGTTATCCCGGTTGTCTCCATTGAACACTACATCATCAAGAGGAATTACAGTATCCAAATCTTCTAAAATCACCTGTCCGCGCAACTCACCACTCGGATTATTTACTGTGTGCAGGTTAATATAAACTCCTCCTGACTCTACTGCTGCAACTTCAGTTTCATCCAGAGTAAAACTACCAGAGAAGAAACCTGCACCAACACCATCAGTTTCAACCACAGTCAAGTTGCGTAAAATATCGCCATTCTCACCAAGTCCACCCAAATGAAGGTGAACTGAACTTTGAGGGTTCCCCTCTGAGTCCTCGGAGGGTCCGACATTCAACAAATCACTTGATACAACAGAAAAATCACCGGATATATTGAGAGTATTGCCAGAGAGAACTGCATAAAAAGTTCCTGAACCGTCACTAGGTCCTACTGGATCGACTTCTTGAACGGTTGATATCGGTAAAAATGTTGCTAGATCATTTCCTGTTGGGTCTATTTCGTTGAGCAGAACTTGGGTGCGTAATTCTCCACTCTGATTATTTTCTGTATGGAGGTTGACGTACAAATTTCCAGACTCAGCAGCTACTATTTCATCGGGACTTAAAGTAAAATCACCAAAAAATCCACCCGATCCATCACCATTATCAATTACATCGAAGTTACGAATAATTCCACCATTAGAATTAGCTAATCCCTGATGCAGATGAATGGCGCTCTGAGGATTTCCTGCTGAGTCTTCATCTCCAACCGGGAATAAATCGCTTGATAAGTCTGAAAAAGTTCCTTGTATTAATAGGTTATTACCAGTCAGAATGGCATTTACTATTCCTTCTGCGGGGGTATCTGCTACTGGTGGTACTTCAAAAGCTTCTGACATGGGCAACCCTAGACCAACTATTGCTTCTAGATCGTCTAAAAGAACCTGTCCTCTTAGCTCTCCACTTTGATTATTCTCTGTGTGCAGATTTATATACAACTCGTCTGCTTCTGCTGCCTGTGTTTCTGTGTTTGTGAGAGTAAAAGCACCATGAAATATACCTGTAGTATCATCAAATTCTGATACAGTCAAGTTGCGAAGAATATCCCCATTTTGACCTGCTTCAGCCTGATGAACATGAATTGCGCTTTGAGGGTTTTCCTCTGAGTCTGCTGCTCCTACAGGAAATAAAGGGCTTGATAGTCCACCATAGAGTCCCTCTATTAGTAATGTATTTCCTGGTAAAAAAGCATTGAAACTTCCTAAAGCTGGACTATCTGCTATTGGGGGAACTTCTTGTAGTTCTGACATTGGCAAAGAAAGTCCCAAGAAGTTTTCAAATAAATAAGTAGTCATTATTAATCTCTGTAATTTTTCAGTATGGTTAATACTAAACTATAATA
>NZ_JAAHGK010000360.1:0-6097 GCF_010672505.1 Okeania sp. SIO2B9
AAAGAAGCCGTTTCTGCCTATTTACAAACTTCTAAATTTGCCACTAGAGCATTAAATCAAGCTTTAAGAAGTGACTATAACAGATTGAGCGCTCTGCCACAAATTCAATGTCCTTGCTTAGTATTAGCTGGGGCAAGCGATTGCCATATTACTCCTGAGTCCAGTCAAGAAACAGCTCTACATCTCAATCATGCACATTGGCAATGCTATCCTAACACCGCTCATCTTTTTCCTTGGGAAATTTCTCAGCAAGTGCTAACAGATATTAAAAAATGGATACAGCTTCAGCAAAAATAATCAAAAATATTATACCAAATTCAAAAAAGGTAGTTACATCTTAACTTGTAATTTATTGCTACAATTAAAAATTGTATATATCCATCAAATGTCAAAATCAAGTATCTTTTCCTCTTTTTTATCCAGTTTTTTCCCTGTTGCCTGTTACCAGTGTCGAGACTGTAGCAATATTTTATGAAATTGGTATTAGAAATTCTTGTAAAAGTCAATTAAAAGTCAAAATTAAGAAAAGTTGATAATTTCCTAATTATAATTTATTGGCATTGCTGAAAACAGATATCAAGACTTAAATTAAAGTAAATCAAGAGTAATTAATAAGCTTTACTATTTTTCTATCTAGTATCAAGCAATTAGTAGTTTATTTAGTATCTTTGACTCTTATCGACTACTAACTTCAAAGTTATACTATTACTCAGCAACACCATTTATCTTCAAATTTTATAATTTCCTGAAAAGGATTAAGTTTGGGGACTAAAAGCAGGATTTATTACTGTTTCATTACTACTATTTTCTAATTCATCATAAATAGTTAACTCCACAGGTTTAGACTGCTCAATAAACACCTGAATACCCTGAGCACTTTCGTCTTTTAAATCTTCTATATAGCCAGCTTCAGCAGCTTTTGCTTCTTCAAATGTAAAAAAAGGTCCAAAATAATAAGTGCAACAAGGGTTAGTAGTAAAAATTTTAACCCACCAAGCCAGACCAGAAAAGTTTAATAAGTTTGCCAATGTTTCTTTCATACTATGTTAATAATTTTTGTATTAGTAGTTGCTTTTGAAGTTACTGATTCTCACATCTGCCAATGTTTGCAACTTTATGAGCAAAAATTCTAAACAAACTATCAGGAAAAATTTGAATCGATAACTAAACTATACAAATTACAAAGAGTGTTCATTATAGTCAACCGGGAGTTTCAAAATCTATTTCGCTGGTCAGAGCCATGTAGCTGATAGAAGACTGTTTAACCCATGTTAAGCTATACTTCTCCTCTCTATTTTTGTTATACTACGCAACTTCTATTTTTTCAATTATATTTTTCACTACATACGCAAACTTTTTGACCAGCGTTGTCTATAGATCTCATAAAGGGCTATACCAGTTGCTACTGATACATTGAGACTAGGTGTATTTCCTGACATTGGTATAGATACTAAGGCATCACAATTTTTTTGGATCAGAAGGCTTAAACCCTCTGCTTCACTACCAATAACTAGAACAATAGCTCCTGTAAACTTTACAGTATGAATAAGATCCCCATTGTCAGCTACAGTACCATATATCCAGAATCCCTCTTTTTTCAATTCTTCCAAAGCACGACTCAGATTAATAACTCTGGCTACCGGAAAATTTTCCAAAGCTCCTGCAGCAACTTTTGTTACAGTCGAGGTTATTCCTACTGCTCGTCTTTGTGGAATAACTAAACCTTGTATTCCCAGAGCTTCTGCCGTCCGAATAATAGCTCCTAAATTATGGGGATCGTTGAGACCATCAGCTACTAACAATATAGGTTGCTCGGTTTTAGATTTAGCTTGAGAAATTAGTTCGTCAAGCTCTTTGTACTCGTAAGGGGATATTTGAGCAGCAATACCCTGATGATTTTTTCTATGGGTAATTTGATCTAGGCGTCTATCATCTACTTCATCTATGATCGTACCTCTGGCTTTAGCCTCATTGAGCAATGTATGAAACCTGGGATCGTATCTCAGTGGCGAAATAACCCAGATGCGGTTTAAGGAACGCTCACTTTTGAGGGCTGCTTGTACAGTATGTCGTCCATAGATTAGATCGTCATCTTCCCTTGTGGCCTCTAAATTATCATTGCTTGACTGCCTACTTTTGAGTTTAATTGATTTCTGTTTTTGGGGTTTGTCTTGATAGTTAAATTTTGAAGGTTTTATAGGCATAGCTCATATCAAATCTAATTTTATTCTTAATACAGGCGGCATAGGCCATAAGGCCCCAGGTAATATAAATACCTATGCAAAATTAATTTAACATTTGTAAGTAGATACCAGGGAGTAGGGAGTAATATCATGTGCCCCCTCCGGGGGAGCTACGAATTGCGGATAATTACTTATAATTTCTGATAATTACTTATAGTAAAGTTTTTGTTTGTAGTTTTGTTCTAGCCCTTGCAATACTTATATTATTGCTCAAGCAAAACTACGAGCCTAATTAGGGTTTGCGCTCAAAAGTATTTTAGTAGGGGTAGGAGACAGGAGACAACCCACCCCTCGCCCCTCCCAGGAGGGGAGAAATGGATCGGGAGCGAGGAAGTAGGAGCGGGCGTTTTGTCCCAAGATTGTTCTGCCCAACTATGCGCCTAAAATACGCTCCATGCATGAGCGTGAAGAGCTGAAACAGGCGCACTTTTTTCGTTCCCAAAAAGGCACTTGTCTTTATATGTCAATGCTTTTATATTTAATCAGCAGAGCAATAATTATAAGTGTTCTACCGAACATAATATAAAAACTACTCTAAAGGCTAATTTTAAAAGTAATGGTATTTACAAATTACTTAAGTTTTCGAGCGAAAATCACTATTTGTTGTACATTAACCGGATAGGGAACAGAAAATATATCTTAATACCAAATTTTACGCAAGAGCAGGGAGTAGGGGAGTGGGAGAGATGAGAAGACGGGAAGTGAGAAAGAAACCAAAATACATCCTCTCTCTTGGTCGATTGGATATGTCGAGGAGACCCGCTCTTGACAGAGAGAGTCGCTCCGCTTTACATGTTGCGGAGCAAAACGCCATCCCTCGAACGCTTTCTTTTAATTAGAGCTGAGGTAATAACAGCTGACATCATTAGGTAATTTGTCCTAAGTTCAATCAATACCATTACCGTTGCAGGACTACCAAAATTTGAAAAAGAGTAGGGAAAGAGTATATTTAGGTAGGATTTGGGTTTCTGTTTTTACCCCTTTTAAATTAACCTTTTTAATTCTTTCTATTCTTTAATCTAATTTTATATAGCCTAGTAATTGATTTAATCGTTGAGGATCTGTTAAATATAAGTAACCAATTAAAGCTTCTAAACTGGTAGCCTGTTGATAAACTTCTGGGTCTAATCTTTTTGGTTTCCCAAAAGCAGCGTTGCGTCCTCGCTTGAGAATATCTAACTCTAAACTAGTAAGATGAGGTTTTAAATTATGTAAATGATGAGCTTGACTTTCTGCTCTAACTTGCGCTACCACCAGTTGATGATAAGACCGCGATCTTTTAGCTGGTATTAAGTAGTAGCTCCGAACATACAATTCATAAATAGCATCCCCCAGATATGCCCAAGCTGAGGGTGTAGTTTTTTGAATTTCTGTTGGTGTTAGTGCCACAAGGTTTAATTGTTGCAAACCGATCGTTCTCCTTGTTAGACCAGCTTTTCTACTCGATAAAATATTAATTGTCCTTCTTCTAATATCCCCGTAGAAAAATTTTTGCTTAACTTAAGTTTTAATTTCTATTTAACAAGACAGGCCAAATTTTGTTTTCACAATCTTTCTAGTTTTTTCCATCTCAATCAGGCTTGACCAACTCCCGTCTCGCCCTTTGATTTTTGACGGGAGATAGCATCTATAGCTATATTAAACAGTCGGTCATTGCCTGGCCTTGTCAAGAGATCTTGACATTCTCTATAGCTTCATCTAATGAAGAGCGTAAAGACAAAAATTTCTCTAAACGAACCAATTTAACAGTTTGATTGACACGGGCATTGGAAACTATTTGCAACGTACCTTCTTCATATTGTTTGGTATGCTTTACCAGTTGTACGAGTGCTCCTAACCCAGAGCTATCAACAAAGTCTATTTTGGACAAATCCAAAATAATGTTTTTTGGCCCTTGATCGATTTTTGTCTTCAGCGTTTTGTTAAAAGTACCTTCTGAAAAGGCATCTAGTAACCCTGTTAGGCGGAATAGCTGGTAGTTATTCCTCTCTTCATGAGTGCATCTCAGGCTAACAGTCAGGGCTAATGGCTTAGGCTCAGGAATAACACCCTCCTAGCTTGATTTTGCATAAGTCGAATGTCAATTATACTTTTTTATGTAAAATTTGTCTACTCCTAAAGATAACTTATTTTGAAAGACAAATGATGCAAAAAAAAATTGTACAATTTAAGTAAGGAATACACAAAATTTGCAGGCAAAATCCTACTTTGATTTCGAGGCTTTAGCTCTGCGCTCATCTTGCATTACCTGGACAAAACGTTCAAACAAGTAATCAGCATCGTGGGGACCAGGGCTGGCTTCAGGGTGGTATTGTACTGAGAACAAAGGTAAAGATTTATGTCGTAAACCGGCAACAGTTTGGTCATTCAAGTTAAGATGTGTAATTTCTACCTCAGTAGCTAAAGAATCTGGATGAATCGCAAATCCATGATTTTGACTTGTAATCTCCACTTTTTGCTGTAAACCTGCTGGCTGATTGAGACCACGGTGGCCAAACTTTAATTTAAAAGTGTCGGCTCCTAAAGCAAGACCGAGGACTTGGTGTCCCATACAAATACCAAAAACAGGTTTAGATGATTTAAGTAACTCTTTAGTAGTCTCAATACCTTCGTTAACAGCAGCGGGGTCTCCTGGGCCGTTGGACAGGAAAATACCATCTGGGTTGTGCTTGAGAATTTCTTCTGGTGGCGTATTAGCAGGAACAACTACAACTCGACAACCATAGCTAGCTAAACGTCGTAGGATATTTTTTTTCACTCCAAAGTCAATGGCCACTACTGTATACTTTTCTCCACTGTAACCAGAAACAGAAGGATTAAACTCCCAAGCTGCATTAGTGGGTTCAGACCATTGATAAACTTCTTTAGTTGTTACTCCCTGAACTAAATTCAATCCTGCCATACTAGGGGCAGACTGAACTTTTTGTAGCAATTCAGTTGGGTCTAGAATTTCTGTAGAAATTGCCCCATTCATTGCTCCTAAAGTCCGAATTTTTTTGGTCAAAGCACGGGTATCAATACCATAAATTCCAGGAATTTTATGTTCTTGAAGATACTCTAACAAAGATTGAGTTGAGCGCCAGTTACTAGGACGTGGACAAATATTACGAGCGATCGCACCTTTGATTTGTGGTTGATTGGACTCTTCATCTTCAGGATTAACTCCTGTATTTCCCAATTCTGGGTAGGTAAAAGTAACAATTTGCCCACGATAACTTGGGTCTGTGAGAACTTCCTGATAACCAGTCATTCCTGTGTTAAATACCACTTCTCCAATGGTAGTTCCTGGAGCGCCAAAAGATAAGCCACGGTAAGAAGTTCCATCTGCTAGTACCAGAAGAGCAGGTTGAGGTGAGATTGACATTTTAATTCCTCTCAATTAATTAGTATTTAATTTAACTAGCTATCAGCTTTTAACAGCTTGGGTTAAAATCCCATTCTAAACATTAAAAAAATGATCCTAATGATTCTGCTGACTGCTTCTTTAAATATTAGGTCAGAATATTTACTTAGGTCATTGAGAATATATTAGGTTTACGAAAAATGTAGTAGTCACAAGTACAGATTACATTCATCAATTAAATAAGATAAAATTAGCTTAAAGTTTAAAACTTAACAATAAACAAATAATTGAAATTCTTAAAAAGTAATTAATTATGATGGAAAATTCTTCACTCTACAATTCTACTGATAGAAATCTGGTTAAGCAAAAACAACAGGCGAAAACCATCTTTTGGCAAATACCATCAATATTAGTGACTACATTAATTTGTACTGCAGCGATCGCTCAAGAATATCCAGGATGTTTTATGCTTGATGAAGCAGGAAATAGGAAGGACTTAACAATATCAGTT
>NZ_JAAHGK010000361.1:0-6084 GCF_010672505.1 Okeania sp. SIO2B9
TGGTATTAGGAGGGAAGAAGGAAAAAGGAATAGAAGTATAAAGTTTTGATCGCGCTATTAAAGCTGATTTGTAAATTTAGATAAAACCTTTATTTCACCTAACTTTCAGGGATTTAGGTATTAGATCAAATCCGTTTAATTGGACATAAAAAAAATCTTCAATCGCCATAACTACGTTTATCTTTGTAATTCTTTTTCCTCCTGACTCCTGACTCCTGACTCCTGAGGACTCCTAACTTAACCATTCTATGGCTGTTTAACCGGATTTGATATTATTGGGCTATAACTCCCAAAACCCTTGTATTCCAAAAAATTCAGCCTCTTAATATTTACTTTATAAATCATATCATGTCCGAAGGCAATCGTTTGTGTAAACCCAAGGGTGAATATCTACAGGAAATTTAGGTTTTTTCTTACTCAATAGCTTTCTTCCTTACCTTCGCGCTTACAATACCGATGCTACCAGATATGATCTGATTTTAAAAAGTATTTCCTGACGGAATGCTCCGTAAACACCAATTGTTGCAGTCAGCATTTTCTAGGGTCATACTCCACAAACAGCGATCGCTCGCTGAAACCTAGAGAAATGCAATTTAAAGGAGATTTTAACCCGAGCTGAAAGCTTTTAGCTGACAGCTAGTTAATGATTTAAAGATTGTGGTTTTGCTAACCAAAGGAAAAATAGAAATGTAGAGAAATTGTATTAAACCTCTCTACTTGCAGACTTTAAGCTGCTTCTTCTTTTACCTTTTTTAATTTTGGTCTTTCTTGTTCCTTCTCTATGACATTTAACTGTTTATTCTCAGCTAAATATTCAGCTAACTGCGCTTCAATTTTTTCTTTGACAATATGACGATACTCATAAAAATGTTCGATATGAGCGGAGGTACTTATATAAGATGTCAAAGCACTAGGATTATTTTTTCTAATGCTAAACAAATGATGCCAAAATTTCCAACGAGTGTTCCGCTTTATTCCCTGTCGCCAACAAATAATCAACAATGCTCGTAATTCTATCCAACTGGGCATTTTTGCAGCACCTTTAGCAGTGGGAGCGCCCATCATTAAAAAATGTCGATAAGTTCGATCTAAAAACTTTTCATAGTCATACAACTGCCAAAATGCTTCTACATATTCTCTGGCAATATCTTCTATTGGTCTGGTGGGGATAAAATTTGTCAAGGTTACTTGATTAACGTTAGCACCTTTATCTAAAAGACGACCTTCCTTTTTTAGACGATGCCAAAGTGCAGTATTTGGTAAGACTTGCAACATACTAAACATGGCAGTCGGAATAGTTGTCTCTTCCACAAATTTAACGATGCGATCGCCTGCTCCTGGTTTTTCTCCATCGAAACCGATAATAAACCCTGCCATTACTCTGATACCAGACTTAATAATTTTCTCTACTGCTTCATTGAGAGGGTTACGATTATTTTGATATTTATGGGTTAACTCTAAACTATCTTCATCTGGCGTTTCTATTCCTAAAAATACCGCTCTAAGATTGCAATCTACCATTAATTGCATTAATTCTGGGTCTTCTGCTAAGTTAACGGAAGCTTCTGTAGTCAGTTTAAATGGACATTGATGTTCTGCTTGCCAAACTTTTAATTCTTTGAGCAACAACTTAACGTTACGCTTATTACCAATAAAGTTGTCATCTACCATAAATAGAGAACCACGCCATCCTAAGTCGTATAAGTAATCTAATTCTGCTAATAATTGTGCTGGCGTTTTGGTACGGGGTTTACGACCATACAGAACAATAATATCACAAAATTCACATTGGAATGGACAACCACGGGAAAACTGAACCGACATAGATTCATAATATTGCATTTCCAATAAATCGAATCTGGGAATAGGAGTTGTTGTCACATCAGGTTTATTCCCATCTGCACGGAAAATACCGTGAGTTTCCCCACGTTTGACAGCATCGACAAACATAGGCAAAGTAATTTCCCCTTCATCCAGAATTAGAAAATCTACACCACTGTCCAATTGTTCTTGGGGTAATGCTGTGGGATATGGGCCACCACAAGCTACTAATTTATTACGTCGTTTTGCTTCTCGGATTTGGTCATGTAAGTCTTCTTTTTGGACAATCATTGCCGAAAGTATGACTAAATCTGCCCATTCCCATTCTGTTTCTGTGACTGCCCTAATATTTCTATCGACTAATTTATATTCCCATTCCTGGGGTAAGATAGCTGCTACTGTTACTAACCCTAAAGGAGGTAGCATTACTTTGCGATTTATCAGTTCCAGAATTTTTTCAAAAGACCAGAAAGATTGGGGAAATAAGGGATAAATTAATAAAACTCGCATTAAATATTCGCTCCTCAAATTAGGATTAAATGTCTGTTTACACAAACTCTGCCTAACTTTAACGTTATTAAGTTAATTTCGGCAATAAATTAAATATTAATTATTTATTAAAGTAGTCATTTCAGTTATCATTTATCAATTATCATTACCTCCTAGAATAGGAAAAAATTTGTTGGGTTTTCTCTATTGATAGACACTCTACTAATGTATAAATTAACCAAACCTAGATTTTCTTTACTGGTAGTAATTCTAATTAATTGAGATTATTAATAAATTGTTGGACTTGCCGAACATCAAGGTGAAGTATATTAGCAATTTTTTCCACAGAAAAGCCTTGCTTTAGTAATTCAGGAATAACCTTTAACTTTCCTCTTTCTTCTGCTTCTGCCATTAATTCCTGAGCAAAAGAGTTTTTTTTCAAATCATTAATACTAAATATAGCTTCTAACTCCTGATGACTCATTTCTGGTAATTTTTCCAAAACAATAACTGACAATAAATTCAATAATCTATCAGGTACAGTTTTAGATCCCCCCGCCCCCCTTTTTAAGAGGGGAGTATTCAAAGTCCCCCTTTTTAAGCTATACCTGATAAGGAACTCCTGAAAACCTTGTGGGGAGGGTGGGGAGTGTGGGGAGTGTGGGGGGCAAAAATCTTGTCTACAGTTTTCAAAAAAATGTATTTTTCAATACACTTTTCTCCTGAAAAATTCCCTCCAAGACTTATACATAACTTGTCTATTTTGTCAATTTTTATGTGAAGAAAGATGTTGATAAAGCATAGCTTTTTAAGGGAGATTTAGGAGGATCGTCAATGTACCTCATGAAGCAAAAAAATACTATAAACCCAGTTTCTTGTTTGGCTGCTTAAGTCCTGTTTATAATTTAGTCATAGAGTTTAGTAGATTCTAAAAAAAAATTATTATCATGTCTCAATGTCTCAACTCAGAATGTCTGAATATTAATCCCGATAATTTTCAGTTCTGTTAAAAATGTGGAGATCAACTATTACTTGTAGAACGTTATTGGGCAAAAAGTATTCTCGGACAAGGTAGTTTTGGTCGAACTTTTTTAGCTGTGGATAAGTTTAAACCTTCTAAACCTCCTTGTGTGATTAAACAGTTTCTCCCTCAAGCTTAGGGAACAGAAACTGTGGCAAAAGTTGCCGAGTTATTTGCACAGGAAGCGGAAAGGTTGGAGTTATTAGGAAAGCATCCACAAATTCCTGAACTTTTTGCTTATTTTTCTGTGGATAGTCGTCAATATTTAGTATAGGAATTTATTCAGGGAGAAACTCTACAACAAGAGTTAGATAACCGTGGAGTTGTTAATGAAAGTCAGATTCGAGAATTGTTAATTTACTTATTATCTGTTTTGCAGTTTGTTCACAGTCATAATGTGATTCATCGGGATATTAAGCCAGAGAATATTATTAGGATAGAGGCAGATAAAAAGTTAGTTTTGGTTGATTTTGGAGCATCTAAGATTATGCCGAAAACTCAACGTCGGACAGTGACAGAAACAGTTATTGGTTCGGCAGAATATTGTGCCCCGGAGCAGTCGATGGGAAAGGCAAAGTCTGGGAGCTATCTGTATAGTTTGGGGGTAATATCAAATCCGGTAGCATCGGTGTAATTAGATAGTTAATCTAGGAGTCAGGAGTCAACCCACCCCTCGCCCCTCCCCCTCCTAGGAGGGGAAGTCAGGATTCAGGAGGGAAGAGAATGCGCGAAACATTTGCTCTTGGATGAAGATGAAAATTTTTTTTATACCGAACCCGAGCGGATTTTATATAACTTGTTTACATTTATTGACTTAGATGAATCCATTTGATTTGTATAATGTAATGGAAATGGAATGGGTATAGCGAGACTGTTTAAATGGAAATTTTGTGAGTGATGAATTGGGTAAAGTTTTAGATAGTTTGGTGCAGCAAAAACAGAAGCAACGTTATCAGAATGTTGAGGATGTTTTGGCTGAGTTAGGGTTGGGTAATTCTTCTGTTTATCATACTCAAAACAATCAACAATCTCCAAAATATTCTTCTGCTAGTAATGTAAGGAGTGCTAATATTTATCGGTTTGCTACTCAGTCTAATACCTCTGTTTATACTACTCACAAAAATCAACAACCTTCACAAAATTTTGCTTTTTCTGATGTACCTTTGGTTTCAGCTAAAGGGTTAGATTATACTAATTTGCGTGACTTATTAGCAGCAGGTAAGTGGAAAGAAGCAGATCAAGAAACTGAGCATTGTATGTTGATAGAAAATATAAATTATTTTCCTTGTGAAGACCTCCGCACTATTGACCAACTTTGGGTAAAATACAGTAATGGTAAATTTGGATTTTCTGTTCAGAAGCAAATTTACCAGGGCTTGGGTGGTACGAGGCAGTACAATAATAAAATATGGGAAGCGTTCGGTGATCGAGTTGGATCGCGTCAAGGAGGAAAACGGTTGTATTGCTCTGAACTCACTTTTAGTCTGGACACAGCTTACACAGGAAACCTACCTGTGCGCGGGCTTGTGCGTATAGTGTGGGGGGGGATGAGTGGGTATTATTTCAGGTTCTATTATCTCGCGCATATAGTAATATATTATAACATATAGCTGTTTCAGCCGTCAAGAAAAAAAAGTAGCAAAGTAGTCCAGTGGGGTTTGTTAGTAGTAGCGTAACGCACAAAGCCCTATATCTATTGTCAGCGCCTAAGTCCTATTTATATTTCCTACTCCCTTTCACAAAAATTGGATATATACTTTGAAATGCTGAACCGCTTAACAAAATTTAACCGAATAATCAAGGTTTAAAGCCTCTCCTTTAAAGGGGAAAAAAGACAAAATTTTTCTTTAAATAGCAGTCAGCGGTCAGCATTAGGACTTTTTTTACGCCCTCGTCGGGGTATAAACCCAAGGTCAAAAAGCTGTTAACGCAGTTCCGAGTTCCGACCTAGGAGGCTAGCTCAAATGCTGATAGCTGATAGCCAGTTAAGTCAATTCTCTTCTTTTGAAGGAGAGGTAATAATTAATAATTAATAATTAATAATTAATTATTAATTGTTGAACTACCACCTGCTTCAATTTAGTGTTGCCATTCCTGACTCAACATTTTCAGCAGTTGCAAAAAAGTCTAGAAACCCAGTCACAGACATAGTATCTTGAAGCTCTTCAGAAAGTCCCACTAATACAACTTTTCCTTCCTTTGCTGTTGTTTGTCGGTACAGTGATAGTAATGTGCGCAACCCTGCACTAGACATATATGGCACATTGCTCATATTTATCAGAATTTTGCAGCCAGGAGTCGCTAGAGGTAATATTTCTTCTGAAACTTTAGGTGCTGTACTAGCGTCAATGTCCCCTGTTAATTCTACTACTGTAATATTTTCTACTACTGTATTAATATCAATTTGTATCATGATATAACAATATTTAAGTGTTTGGTCTCAGTTATCAACAAAGAATTCAGGTAGAGGTAAATTAGCCGTCAGTAGCGTACTGTCTGAATTGCTAGATAGAATTCTGTACAACTGGCGGATGAAGAAATGGGTTGAATACCAGCAGCAAATCTGATGCTTTGGTGGTCTGCAATTATTAGTGATGGGTCTGAATTGTCCCCCACTCTTGATTCTGACTCCTTCTTCAATCTACTACCACAGATTTTATACCACAAATTTAACCAAAACAATAATTTATATCATGTTTGGTTGAATACTTATAAATAACTGTTGTGAGGAATCAGGAGTCAGGAGTCAGGAA
>NZ_JAAHGK010000362.1:0-6078 GCF_010672505.1 Okeania sp. SIO2B9
CTCTTCGATACTTTTGTGTGGTTCTAGCTTTAACAATCTCGGCATGGCGATCGCCCAACTCTTACTATTCATCCCTTAATTTATCAGGTTTAATTTTTTTATACCGATGCTACCGGATTTGATATGAAACGAATTTCTATTCGCCGTCTTTTTTGCTCCGGATTACGCTCTACCGTTGCATATTCTCCTGAAGGTAGATAAAGTTGTGCTGCTGAATAAGCTCGGAATTTTAATCCTAGTTGCTTTAAACGAGGGTTGTTTTCAAGTTCTTTTACTACTGCTAGAGCGCGCATTAAACCTAAATCTGCATTTGAACTTGGCGTCAGATTACTAATATTGTCATTACCAATAGCAACTTTTTCTAATTGCTCATCTAAATTACTTACTTGAAAACTATTATTTCGTTGACCATCAGTATGACCGATTACTTGTACGATATAGCCTTCTTTTCCTTGAGCATAATCTTCGATTTGCTTCACTAAATTGTTCTGAATAAAATTAATTAATCCGTCAGATAATTCGGCACTACCAGATGGAAATTTGCGGTTAGATGCTTCTGGAATTTCAATTGGTGGCTGGGATTTTAAGCTAGAAATTTCTTGATTTTTTCTGATAATCGTCTTTTCTTTTTGCTGTAACTCTTGTTCTTTATTTTTCAGTACGTCTTTTTGTTGCTGTATTTTTTCAGATTTATCCTGTATTTCTCGGTCTTTTTCTTTTACTTTATCCTTCAATTTTTCATTCTCTATTCTAACCTCTTGAAGTTCAGTATTTGTTTTGGAAACAGTTGAACTTAACGCTCCCGATTTAAGTAGTGCCAGAAACAGAAATAAGCTCAAAATCATAAAGGCGCTCGACATGACATCTGTAAAAGATTGCCAGACATTGAGAGTTTGATTTAGCCTTGAATATCGTGAGCGGCGGCTCATAATTTTTACTCCTCAATCTTTGCTTAAAAATAGGATTTTTTTTAATAATTCAATACAACTACAACAAGTAATAATTATTGCTGTTTGCTTCCTCGTTCCAAGAAAAGTGCCTAATAATCCAAAGGATATTAATAGGTTAGGTAATGCTTGAGAAAAGTAATCCCATTGGTGGTATCGTAATTTAAATCCTAAAAAATTAAATGTTGCTCGGCTATAAATTCCATCTACTAATGCTGCTGTGTTGACTTCTTCTAAATTTTGACTTGCCGTCTGAAATCTTGCTTCTAAATGCTCAATTATTCTGTGTTTTTTTCTTGGACTTACCCCGTCAATTAGTCTTTTAACTCTACTTTTGAAAAATATTAAATAATTGTAAAGTTGGATACGTAATATGGCAGTAAATATAGTAGGAAGTATTACCAATACTATACTCAAAAGAAGCAATGGGAATGGAATTAGCTGTAATAATTCAACCATACTTAAGACTCCTCTATACTTAAATTCCTAAGTATAAGGTGATTAATACTAGATTGAAGAAGGAGACAGGAGACAGGAGACAGGAGACAGGAGGAAAATTACTTATGGATTCTCACCCCAAGTAATTTTGAACACCGTGTAGACGGTGGGGTATTAAACCCACAAAGAAAATGATAAATTAAATTATAGCCTATCATAACAAATCCGCTTCAGGGTAAGCTCATCTAATTCTGATTAGGTATAATACTTGATAAAATGAAGAGTATATAGAGGTAACTGTATCGATATGAATAACAAATTTTTGCTCGCTATTATCCCCTTATTTTTTGGCCTTAGTTGTACCTATCCAGCAATGGCCTTCAATAATGTTACTAACATCAAAACTGAACAAAAAAGCTTAGAGGAAAATCAAATTATATTAGCCGATCGCCAGGAGAGATATCGTATTCGAGCGCGTCAAAAGGAAGACGAATACCTACAAGACAAAAGACATAGACTCCATGAAAGAATCGATCGCAGGATTAAAAATGAGATGGATAAACGTCATAACCGAAGTCTTCCTAAAGCAGAAAGAGAAAGAATTATTCAAGAAGCTCACGACGATCTAGACCGCAGACTTGACCGCAGATGGAATACTTTAGAAAATTATCGGCGAAGACGTGACAGATACGACCGAGATTATGATTATCGGCGAAGACAGGACAGGTATGACCGAGATTATGATTATCGGAGAAGACGCGACAGATACGACCGGGACTATGATTATCGGCGAAGACGTGACAGATACGACCGGGACAATTATTTTTATAATAGAAATTGCGACTATTATGGCAATTGTGACTATTTTGAAAATCGACGTAGAAACATTAGATTAAAAGTCTATCCCAACCGTTATTAATAGAATAGGGAGTAGGGAGTAGGAAAAAATATAGTTTTTCCTACTCCCTACTCCTGACTCCTATCACTCACAGTCATCTATTAATAAAAAGTCACATCCTCCAGAAGGCTTTCTTTTCGTTGCTGAATCCAAAAACTCTAATGCAAAAGTTTTATAAATATTATCAATTCGATCTGTTTTACTTTTTCCTCTTCTACCATTTTCCACCATTTTCGGGTCTACTGGATTAGTATTCAAAGCAGAATTAATCTGTCTTACATCGCGGTGACTCAGAAAGTGAAATATTTGCATTCCGCAGCTATTACTCCGACTAAACTGAGGATTAACACAATAAACACCACCCCTAGCACGTCCTCGCCCATGAATTCCTATTACCTGTCCGTCTGAATTAAATACAGGACCACCGCTCATTCCAGAGGCTGTCCAACTACTATAAAGAACACTGTATCCACCATTTGCGGAAGGAGAGTTGGCAACAAAATTAATAGTACCTTCCTCAAACCGACGCACCCGCTCTGTAATTCTTAAATCTTCTGGGTTTGGCCAGCCATTGACAAAAATAGAGGAACCTTCCTTTAAATTCTCTGAACTGGCAATGGAAGCAATGGGATAATTTTTATTAC
Source organism: Okeania sp. SIO2B9 (assembly GCF_010672505.1). NCBI lineage: Bacteria > Bacillati > Cyanobacteriota > Cyanophyceae > Oscillatoriales > Microcoleaceae > Okeania > Okeania sp. SIO2B9. Next base: position 2,928 of record NZ_JAAHGK010000362.1, read on the forward strand.
TGCGAAACTTGATTAAAACTAAGTCAAGTCCATCAATAAATTCTCCCATACCCTGTGGTTTTCCCAGGGGAATAATATTTGATTGAGTTTTATAATCATCAATTATATGAACTTCTCCATCTGGAGTTGCTAAGGCAAAAGTTCCCCCTCTGGAGTCCGCAACAACGTGGAGTGCAGAGAGAGCATAATAGGTTTTTCCCTGACGAGCAATAATTACGCCACTACCATTTTGCCAACCCTCAACAACATTGTAGTTTCCCTGGTCAATGGCTTTGATTTGTTCCTTTGTTAAACCAGGTCCTAAAATTATAGATACTTGCCAGGCGATCGCATTGACTTCTTGTTTAGTTAAAGCTAATGCAGTTGGAATAGTAATTCTGAGAGCTGTTAAGAAACAGATAACACCTATAGATAATTGCTTGAATAAGATCATCGTTTGTTTCCTTGTTGTCACTCTTGAATTGGGTTTGATTTTGGTTGAGAAGTAGAAGGTTGAATTACTGGGTTTAATTTTGGCTGAGGTGTAGAAGGTTGAATTGTTGAGTTCCATTCTTGCTGATAGGTAGAGCGTTGAATTTCAGGGTTCAATTTTTGCGGAAAAATAGAACGTCGAATTGTTGTAACTGGAATTGCCCAACTTAAAGTTTCCATTTGCTGGAATAGTTCAAATGATGGTTTTGTACCATCAATGAATACAAAGGCTTGAATACCACCTAAAGGATACTTACCCCAACCATTGATTCCAACTAGACGACCATATTGATTGAGAACTGGACCTCCGCTCATACCACTTTCAACTGTATTAGTATAGCCGAGTTGATACCCACGTTCTAGGGACTTGGATAAGGTCATTCCTACTTTTCCTTCAGTAAAGCGATAAGCTTTGAAACCCCAATCACGGGTACTAGAAATTTTATCTGAATTTAATCCATGCCAATTAGGAAATCCACAAGCGTAAACTATATCCCCAACAGATAAGGTTGCTGAATTTTCCATCTCGACTGTTTGGTAAACATTGCTGCTAGTAAACTCAACTAGGGCTAAATCTAGACTTTTATATTCAGTTGGTTGTAGCCATTTGGCGACATGGAGTACACCATCTGCTGTAAGTATAGTGTATTGTCTATGCCAACTACCAATCATTACATGATGGTTAGTCAAGACAATATATCGGTTTTCTTGACGATTTACAATTACTCCTGAACCTGCATTGGAGTCAGTTAAAACTCTGACAGTAATCTCTCGAGCAGTTTCTGATACCTGTTGACTGACAGGTTCTGGTATCTGTTGACTGACAGGGAAAATTGTTTGGTCAGCTTGCACCAATTTTGTCTGCTTTTTTAGATGATTAATGTTTAAAACATTGTTTTCTATTTGCTCAGAGGTAAAGGTCAAGTTACATCCGTAACCCAACTTTCAGACGTACAACCTACTGATTGGGCATTTCAAGCTTTACAATCTTTAGTAGAACGCTATGGTTGTATTGCTGGATATCCTGATGGCACTTACCGGGGCGATCGCGCCATGACTCGCTATGAATTTGCTGCTGGTTTAAACTCTTGTTTAGACCGAATTACAGAATTAATTGCTTCCTCTACTGCTGAGTTAGTTACTAGGGAAGACTTAGCAACAATACAAAGACTCCAAGAAGAATTTGCTGTAGAAATGGCGACTTTGCGGGGTCGAGTTGATGTCCTAGAAGCAAGAGTAGTAGAACTAGAAGCAAATCAATTTTCTACCACAAGCATCATGGGTGGAGAAGTAATTTTTGGATTGGCAGCAGCAGGAGGAGGAGACCCACCAGGAGACGGAGATGACCGCCAGGCCATTTTTGCTTATTTAGCTAGATTGGGAATAGTTTCCTCATTCACAGGGAAAGACCGTTTGGCAATTGGACTGGTATCTGGTAATTTCGAGAATCGTGCTTTTGCTGGTACCATAGAAAATCCTGGATTAGAAACTGATATGGCACTGTTTTCTTTCCAGACAGACACAGACGATGTATTTAAATTAGATTTGTTAGAGTATCGGACTGCAGCTTTTAACGATCGCGTGGTACTGACATTTCGGCCCCAAGGGTTTAGCTTGAGTAGTGTTCTGACAGCTAACTCTCCTTTTTTTGATACAGGTAGAGGAGCTATTTCTCGTTTTGGAGAAGCTAACCCTCTATTTAAAATTGGTAGTTTAGACGCAGGTGTTGGTTTTGACTGGTTAGCTCTAGATAGACTGCGGGTACAATTTGCTTATGGTACAAGAAACAGTAGTTGTCCTAGTAAAAGTCAAGGTTGTGATATACGAAATCAAGGGGGAGGGTTTACAGCATCAGACCATAGTGCTGCAGGAGTTCAATTTTTAATCAAACCTACAAGTAATATTCTCACAGGTATTGCTTATATTAATGCCTATTCTGTAGATGGCAGATTAGATACTTTAACAGGTAGCTTTAATGCGGATGCTTCCGGTTTTATTGATGAACCAACTCAAACAAATGCAATTAGTGCTACATTCCAGTGGCGGATTAATCGTAAAATTACCCTAGCAGCATGGGGTGGATACGCATTTACTGATTCTGAGGTGAGTGATGCTTATGCAAATACTTACACTTATACAGTGGCGGTAGGACTTTCCGATCCTTTTAATCGTGAAGGGGACCTATTAGGACTGATTTTTGGTCAACCTTTAAAATTATCTGATGGTAAAGGTTTACGAGATGGTGATGATGAAGATACTTCTTTACATTTTGAAGCTTTTTATCGGTTTAAAGTGAGTGATAATATTGCTATTACTCCTGGTTTTTTTCTAGTAACTAATCCGGAACATAATGATGATAATGATACTATATTTTTGGGTGTCCTAAGAAGTACATTCAGATTCTAAAGGAGAAAGATTAATTATGAATTTGTCAGTTAAAACGAAGCTTTGGTTATTGTTATCAACTTTATGCTTGAGTAGTGTAATAGTTTGTGGAAATGCTAATAAAGCTTTAGCTCATCCATTAGAAGTAGGACCAGGGGAAGCGATCGCGCAAACAAATACCTCAGAACCTCCTCGTCGTAATAAACCTACTTTTTTTGAAGAGGAACAAGACCCAGAGTCTAGAGGTGATGGGTTTAGCTACACCTCCTAGAGCATCTCTGAGGAAGGTGTTGCA
>NZ_JAAHGK010000363.1:0-6077 GCF_010672505.1 Okeania sp. SIO2B9
TATAGTGAGGATTACCCATGACAAATCTATTCAAAAATCACTCCTTTTAAGTTAACATCCTCAAGATTAGCATCAGTTAAATCTGCATTAGCCAAATTACAAATTTCTAAATTTGCTCCTTGTCAATTCGCTTTTTTAAAAGAAGTATTACTTAAATTTAAACCAGAAAAATTAGCATTTTTTAAATTCGCTCCGTCAAATATTACTCCAGTTAAATTAATCAACTTAATCTGAGTAAAATCCACTCCTGATAAATCCGTATTTGTAAAATTAGCACCTTGAAAATTTACTTCTTCTGTAAGTAGCTCCATAATAGCACTAACAAAAAAATTATCTAAACCTGTTGCACCTAAAAAATTTGCATAACTAAAATTTGCCCCATTCATTTCACCTAAAGTAAAATGTGCTTCCTGAAAATTTGCCCCTCTACAATTAGCATTTCTAAAATGTGAATCATCATGGCAAAAAGAAGCTCCACTAAAATTAGTATTAATACACACAGCATCATTAAAATAACCCGTAATAAAACAAGTCTCACTTAAATCTCCACCTATCAAACAAGCACCTGCTAAAAAAGCGTGTTCAGAACCACTTAAATTAGCATTTTTAAGATTAGCATTAGTAAAATCAAATTGATATAAACCAGAATTACTAAAATTAGCACATTCAAGATTAGCTCCAGTTAAATTGACCCGTGAATCATCATCATCAGAGTCGATAAAATTAATCTCAATATCACTCAGATCGACTCCCTTTAAATCCCGATTTTCTCCTCCTAAATTAACTAATTTCCAAACTAATCGCCATTTAGAATCAATTTGTGTCGTTTCATCAATTTTACTTTCTTCTAAAATAACACCTTGAAGTTTTGCACCCCTTAAATATGCACCAATTAAATTTTTTTTATAAAGGTTACAACCCTTTAAGTCAGCATTACTTAAATTAGTATGACTTAAGTCAAGTTCTGCCAAATATTCTCTAATATTAAACCCTGCTTTTTTAAGCTCATTTCAAAAATTGCTGACTTTTTTTTGCTTAATTTAATTGATAATTTTCTGTCTTTCAGGCAACGATATTTCTAATAAATATTCGTAGTAAATATGTTGAAAATCAGAAATATTATACCCTCTTTTCTGTTTATAATTAACTAACTCATCAAATATTGTTTCCGCCTCATTTAAAGAAACAGGAGTTTTTGTCTTGGTGTCACTCTTAAGCTTACGACCAGTTCTACCATAGGAAAAATTAACCTGATATTTGTTCCAACCATGGTAAACTATTTCCACTTCATAAACCTTATCTGACTTTTCATCTTGATAACGAAGAGAAGCCTTTTTGATAGACATAACTTCATTTTTTTCCTCCATACTCTCCTATATGCTTTTCAACCCCTTGATAAATATTTTTTACAGCAAATGCCACTTCTCAAATATTAGTAATACCGATACAATTCTCACATAAATAATGACAATGATAGTTAAGACTTTAACTACTATCAAAAAAAGCGATCATATTGTATTATAACAATAGTAAGTAGGTAGCTCTAATTAAACATTAAAAAATTGTAGGGGCGGGTTTAACCGAAAGCCTTGACTTAAGCGCAATCTAGTTCTAAAAACCCGCCCTCTAATATTGCGTTTATTTATGCCCATCTACTTAATAAAAGTAAGTCAGGACTTACGCAAATTAACCTTGAAAACGCCATATGTAGGGGCGAATGGCATTTGCTAACGCAAAGCTCCGCTAACGCCCTCACTTGATTTAGTGTTCATCCGTAAGTCCTGTAAGTAATATATTGGATAACAGAATGAAAATAGCAATTATCGGTTGTGGTTATGTAGGCACTAAAGTTGCCAAATTGTGGAGTCAAAACGGTCATCAAGTAACAGTGACTACTACTACTCCAGAAAAAGTTTCAGAACTAAAAAATATAACCTCACAAGTAGTAGTAATGAAAGGCAATGACCCCCAAGCGATGCAGGATGTATTGCAAAACCAAGACATGGTATTATTGAGTGTCGGTTTTCGCTCTCATATTGGCATGGAGTACAAACAAACCTATTTAGAAACTGCCCAAACTCTAGTTGCCACCTTGAAAAAAACTCCCAATATTCAACAAGTAATTTACACAGGTAGTTACTCAGTTTATGGTGACAAAAATGGTGAATGGATAGATGAAAATTCCCCCGCTAACCCCTCCACTGACAACGGAAAAATTCTCCACGAAACAGAACAAGTATTATTATCTGCATCCACTCCCCAGCAACGAGTTTGTATTCTCCGTTTAGGGGGAATTTACGGTCCTGGTAGAGAGCTAATAAAAATTTTTAGTAGGTGGGGAGGCAAAACTCGCCCTGGTACTGGTGATGATGTCACAAACTGGATTCATTTAGATGATATCGTCGGTGCTGTAGAATTTGCTATAGACAGACAGTTGCAGGGTATTTACAACTTAGTTAATGATGTACCAATCAAAGGTAAAGAATTACTTGATAGTTTACATAAATATCAAGGTTTAGAAAAAGTTTCTTGGGATGGTTCTCCCTCATCAATGCGACCTTTTAATGCTAGAGTATCAAATAAAAAATTGAGGGATGAAGGTTTTGAGTTAGTTCATCCGGAAATTGTGTTTTAGGCATTGGTAAATTAGTGTATGATATTAATCTTGATTCTTTAGGAGTCAGGAGTCAGTCCTCAGGAGTCAGGAGGGAAGAAAGAAGAAGAAACCCCGAGTAGAAGGAGAAAGTTTTTTTTGCCACGTAGACGGAACGGAGTTCTATCGCGCTCTTATCCGGACATAATATCATACCTCTTTTCACCAACGCCGTGTTTTAATAAGGGAGGACTCAGGAATCAGGAGTCCAGTAGTGGCGTGACACAGCTAAAATGCTGGATTATATCAAATCCGTTTAATTCGGTATAAAAAATGTTCCATCTTCAACCATTACCAAATATTTCTCCTACTCCCCTACTCCCCTACTCCCCTACTCCCCTACTCTCCTACTCCCAAACCCTATTTAACTATTGCCTAATTCTTGAGACCTTTCTGTTGCCGCCACCACTGCTTCAATTAAAGCAGAACGAAAACCCAAACTTTCTAATTCCGCAATTCCGGCAATAGTTGTTCCTCCAGGACTTGTTACCCGGTCTTTCAACTGTGCGGGGTGCATTCCCGACTCCTGTAACATAACTGCCGTACCTAAAACTGTTTGTAATGCTAACTGATAAGCGATCGCTCTAGGCAAACCAGCACAAACTCCCCCATCTGTCAAGGACTCAATTAAAATTGCCACATAACCAGGTCCGGAACCAGATAAACCCGTAACTGCATCCATTAAAGTTTCTGGAACTTCCACTACCTGTCCTACTGACCGTAAAATGCGAGTAGCTAACTCCCGATGTTCCGGTTGAACATGCTTACCAGGAGCGATCGCGCTCATTCCTGCACCCACTGTCGCTGGAGCATTAGGCATGACTCTTACCATAGGTCGCGATGGGAAAGCTGCCTCCAACCTTTGTAGAGGTACACCTGCCATAATTGAAATTACCAATATAGTCTCGCCACCAACTTGCCAGTCTGCCAATTCCAATGCTATGGTATCAAATATTTGAGGTTTAACCGCCAGTAACAAAGCTTCCGTTGTAGTAGTCACCACCAAACGATTATCAGTAGTTACCTCTACACCATATTCCCGTGCTAAAAAATCTCGCCTTTGTTGCTGCGGGTCACTAACTAAAATTTCTGAGGGTTGATAAATTTTTTGTTCCAGCAGTCGGGATAATAAAGCTTCACCCATTACCCCACCACCAATTAAACCAAACTTTGCAGTTGTCATTTTTCACGTTGCTGAATAGCGTGCATGATATTAGTCTTAACTACTTAGGAGTCAGGAGGGAATTAAAGAGGAATAGAAGAAGAAAGTTTTTTGGTCGCGGAGCGCGGAACGGAGTTCTATCGCACCCCCATAGGGATATGATATCATACTTCAAATCACCAACCCCTTATTTTTCAACTAAAATGTATGAATAGGGAATTGATAATGGGTTCCTATACCGTTTCACGGAAGTTAGAAGTCAGCACGGGCGAATGGCCATTCGCCCGTACAGAAGGCGCGAAGTAAAAGTTGATAGACTTAAAGTATTAACTACACAGTAATTTCAGCCTATTATTCCACATCATTCAGTTGCTGACTATTTGTGACATCCTTAGAGTGAATTGGTATTAGATAGATATATATAATTAGCGCTAATTATATTTGTTTGTGACCCCATACCCAAAATTCCTCAGCTATTATTGCATCATTTGAATTTGATCTGGTTGCCAAACTTGAGACCCAGAAGTTCCCACACGAGGGCGTGTTTGAGTCTGAGGCATCTCGTTGATTACACCTGCTTGAGTTCTGACTTGTACGCAGCTTGGTGTAAACAGAAAAATACTTTCTCCGATACGTTCCTGATGACCATCCAGAGCATAAGTACCACCTGCTACAAAGTCCACTGCCCTTTGAGCTTGGTCTGGGTCCATAATAGTCAAATTTAAAACCACGGACTTGCGCTCCCGTAGAGCACGAATTGCTTGAGGCATTTCTTCAAAAGTTCGTGGTTCCATAACCACAACTTCTGACATTCCATTTAAAGCGCCAGGCATTCCAATTACATTGTTCATAACCGATCCCATTCCAGATTCTGATTTAACAGCTCCAGTAATACCTGTGCTGCTTGTCGTTGTTGTCGCAGTAGTGGCCCTATTTCTTAATCGGCGACTATTGCGATTTTCCTCTTCTGCTACTGGTATAGCAGCAGGAGGTTGCTGTTGTGGAGGATAAACACTTTGATATTGTTCTCCTTCCACTTCATCGTAATCATATTCGTACTCAACTTGTTCGTTGAGTCCTACAAAATCTTTTAGTTTGGAAAAAAGACCATTCACCATTAAATTACTCCTTCGCTACTGTCAAATTCGGACTATTGTCCCAAGGTAGCTTAATCGTGGGTAGTTTACTACTATTTTTACTTTTTAAGTTGCATGTGATAGCATATCAGTCCTTTTGACTTCTGCTTCATAAAACTGACACAACACGTCACAAAAAGTGACGAATTGATGTTTACTTCCTGCTTCTTGTGAGACCGTCGGCAGTTACTCATCCACAGGCATTAACGGTCAAACCTACCGCACCTCTTGAGTGCGTCTTACATTCTGAGGTCTCCTCAGAATTACGCACTCGCTTTTTTAAATTAATTGACGCATTCAAGTCGCGGTCTATTGATCAGCCACATTCTAGACAATCATAAGTCCTCAGATTTAATGACTTCTCCCCGATAATTTAAAGATACAGGCATTTTAAGCGGATGCTACGCAACGGGACAAATACATATTGCTTGCTTGCTTGTTCTGAGCTGTCACCCAGACTTATCCTGGTCAGACCAGTCAAAGCGCCCCTAGAAACTCACTTGTATTCACATTGTTAGCTTTCGGGAGGTTCTATCACTATGCCAAAATGGTACACTCCCTATCCTGCCATTGCTTGCGTTGAATGTATCAAACGTTGTTTCTTAATTTACCAGGATTTCTCCGTACTAGGACAGTTCCAAGTGCAGATGAAACCCTTACTCAAACTTTAATTTTATCACTTCGGCGGGATAAATCCCGAACCGTCATTTTCATCCCCTGCCTAAAGGCGAGGAGCTTTCAACCTTCTTGTGTGTAATCCTCCTCTCACCAAATAGAATTCTACCTAGTCTGACCATAGTTGTACCAGCAGTTATGGCTAAATTATAATCTTCTGACATTCCCATTGAAAGTTCCTGGATATTTAGATTAGACAAATTTTTTTTGCTAATTTCCTGGGCTAACTCCTGAGTTTTCTCAAATACTGATAAGGTTTGCCCATGATCTAATCCTTGGGGTGGAATAGTCATTAGACCCTTAATTTTAAGATTTTGACATTGATTTAACTGTGATAAGTCAGTAATTAATTCTGGTATACTCCACCCATACTTATTAGGGTCGGGTAAAATTTTGACTTGCAGGCAAATATTAGGAATACAAGATAACTCTTCTGCTAAACGGTCAAGGA
>NZ_JAAHGK010000364.1:0-6076 GCF_010672505.1 Okeania sp. SIO2B9
TGGCCTTTTCTGGAGGCGAATGATGCGGTTGAAGCGATAGAAGAAGTCGTGATTAAGATATGTTCCGTCATCATGGCCCATCACTAACTTTGCATCGACTGTCTTGAGAGTTAAGTTATGACCGTTACTGATATAGGTACCATAGACTTTATTTGTTTCATAGCTGTTATCTGCGTCATCCTTGACTCTGTAGTTAGGGTAAAATTGATTGAACTCTTCTATTGACAGTTTGGTTGCTTCTCGGAACCTTTCTACTTGAGACAGAAAAAGATACTTTTTATTAATTTCTGTTGGTGATAATTCTTTGCTGTAAATCTGAAGATGAGCTACTAGACCCTCGTACCAATTATTAGATAAAGTACCATTGTTTGAAATAAAATTTCCCAACACTACTTTATTTGCTAGATTGATTGGTTGATTTTTGTCTCCTTCACTATGCCAAAGAGTTCCATTGACATAAATTTTCATTTCACCAGTGGTAACATTCTTAGTAAATACCCAGTAAGTCCATTTTCCTTTGATACAGATTTAATCGATCTACCAGGTTAGGTATTAAGGTAAAATTTGTATCATTGAGAGCAAAGTCATTTTCTTTGATGCGACGAGCTATTTCATTAAGACTCATCCCGTCTTGCATTGCTGCTAGAATATAACGAACCTCGCTGTGACTCTTATCGAAAGGTAATTCTAAGGGGTGAAACGTATACTTGAGATTTTCGTATAATTCTTCTTCTGTTTTCCCACTTTTATCCAAATATTGAGCAATTAACAACTCATTCGCTAACTCCAGAGTCGTCACTTCCTGATGTAAATTATCTTCATTTAATACCAAGTCCTCTAGATCGGGACGACGAGCAATTAAATCAAAATCCGGATTAACATTCTCGATCGCTTTAGCCTTATCATAAATATACTTAAGATATGCCGCAGGTGATTGAGTAGACTGAATTGAACTAGGTTTAACGTAGCGAGTAGGAGCATCTTGACTTAAAGCTTCTAGTGCTGTCCTCTCGAGTTCCTCTGGCAGTAGTTTTTGCAGCGAACTAACAGACATATCCATAGAGTTATTTCGTTCATCAAAAGGTAAACGAAAATCCCGCAGAGTATTAGCAACAGGTTCATTAACAAACAGAGTATCCCTAGCCTGATTTTTGAGAACAGCAGAAATATGTTTGGCATGACGGAAATTCTGAGAACCATTAGACATCAAATTTTTTTGGTCTGTCTTCTCCAGATAATTGTAATAGTCAGTAATTGTTTCTAGTTGGTCTACTTGATCTAGGGAGTTAAAGCCAAAAGAAGTCATCAGTTGTTGAACAGCTTCTTGGTTAAGTATTGAGTAATTCATATTTAGTCTTTTGTCCGTAATTAAATAGGTGGGTTGGAACTTTATAGCTTGTCTGTTATTAACAACATATAGTTTCTGGTGACTTTTTGAGATTAAGTTGTTTAAAACTTTGTTTCAGTATTTGTAGTTATTAGTAGTTATTCAACAAACCGAGACGTTTTAACCCTCAACCGAGAGGTTTCAAGCATCAGCAGATGGATGGGAAAGCAGGGCTAAAATTTGCGGTTTTCCTGTAGTTATCATTTTCTTTGTGGGTTTAATACCCCACCGTCAACGGGGGTGTTCACGCATTATATCATGTCCGTTTATATCGTTTGTGTAAACCCAAGGGTGAATATCTACAGGAAATGATGGTTTTTTCTTGCGAGGGTAGCCTTCTTCCCTCTTCCCTCTTTCTTCTTCCTTCTTCCTTCTTCCTTACCTTTGCTATACAAGACCGATGCTACCGGACATGATATTATATGGTTCAGAGTTAATCATCATTGATAGATGGTTTCCTAGTTCTAAAACCTGCAGCAGGTGTGGAACTGTTAAAGAGTCTCTATTGTTATCAGAGCGTGTTTTTGAATGTGAAAACTGTGGTTTCAGTTGTGATCGAGACTTGAATGCAGCGTTAAATTTAGCTATGGCGGTCAGTTTGCTCCGCAACGCTAACGCGAACGACCGTGAATGCCTGTGGACTGGATAACGCCGACGTTGCCAGATAGAAACAGGAATAGAACAGTTGAAGAAGGAGACAGGAGACAGGAGACAGGAGACAGGAGGAAAATTACATGGGGATTCGCTCCCCCAAGTAATGCGTGAACACCGTGTAGACGGTGGGGTATTAAACCCACAAAGAAAATGATAATCATAGATTTATATGGATTATCATAGGTTTCTAAGAACGGATAAGCATTCCAACATAATAAATGGTTATGTAGTCTGGGAAACAGTACAGTTAGCAGACCTAGGGAAAACAAAAAAACTCTTCCCTGAATATAAATCTATACACTCTCAGGTATTGCAAGATATTATCCAGCGTGTGCAGACAACAATGGATAATTTTACCAAACCTGACAAGAATGGTAAAACCAGTGGTAGACGTAAGTGTGATATTCCTGGAAGACCTACAGATAGTAAATTTAGTCCGGCGCTGTCAAGCTAAACTAGGAAAAAATCGTCAGTTTTTACCTAATGGTCAATCAGCTAAATCAGGATTAAATAAGTCTTTGCAAGATGCAGCAACTTATCAATTTCTTGAAGTATTAGAGTATGTTGCCTGGAAGCTAGGTAAGAAAATTATCAAAGTAGACCCAAAAGGTACATCTCAGCATTGTTGGGAATGTTTGAATCAAGTGCCCAAAAGCTTGTCTGAGCGTTTCGCTCCGCGACATGAAAGGCATTCATGTCCTAAGTGTGGACAGGAGTTAGACAGAGATTATAACTCAGCACTCCTGATCCAAAAAATTGGATTGCTATCAACACAGGGGGAGGACATCACCTCTGTTAAAACTGCGGTCAAAGCTTCTTTGGCTGAAGAATCCCTTGCTCTCCCGTAGGAGAGCGTCGGGAGTATGTCAATAATGATTACCTACTTTTCTATGATGCACCGCAGGTAAAATATCTGAGTCACTAACTCTTCCAGTATCCACAGCTGCATAAATAATCCAGTGGTCGCTTGCCTCCATCCGACTTACTACTTCGCACTCTAAATAAGCTAGTGCATCTCCTAAAATCGGACTACCATTTTTAGCAGTTTGAGTATTCACTCCGGCAAAACGGTCTGCACCGGGTGGAAAGCGCTTCAGAAAATGTCGCATCAGACTTTGATAGTTATCTTCCCGCAATACGTTTAAGATAAAGCGATCGCCTACTTGCATCAGCGCCTCAATTGCCCGGTCTTTTGCTACTGCGATAGAAACTCCTAATGGTTTAAAACTAGCTTGCACTACCCAGGAAGCTAACATTGCACTACTAACCTCACCTTTGGTAGCAGTGATAATATACAAACCCCCACTCAAACGACCTAAAGCTTTATCTAAGTCACTATCAAGAGATTTCATCTGCTTAATATTTTTCTTCAGACTCAATAACTGCCCTGCATCCGTGCCCGCTTCCTCACAAAGTTTATAAGTTAATTCTGAAGGAGTTTCTTTAATCAGAATATTGGGGAATGCTTGCTTGAGACCTAACTCCTTAAGTTTATTTGCTAGAGGATATACTGATAAATCATCACCACCACCAGATTCAAATAGACCGAAAGTCTGTTTTTTGTTAGCTGCTGCCAAAATAGTGTTGACTGCAGTTTCAGAAGTGCTTGCTGCCGGACCTGTGGTTGGTGGCGATCCAATGACAATTCCTTTTGCCATTTCTACCAATTCCCGCACTTCTTGGGGGTCGGCAGATTTGAGGTCTATCATTTCTACTGCAACGCCTGTTTTGGTTATCCCGTGGGCAATTGCTTGGGAGAGGCGATCGCTATAACCATAATCAGAAGTGTAGAATACTGCTACTGTTGTTTCTGCTTTGCTTTGTGCTTTGCTCCACTCCTCATAACGGTTGGTTAATTCTACTAAGTTATAACGTAGTAGGGGACCATGACCTGTGGCAATGGTATTGATATCTCCCAGTTTTGCCATGCGTTTCATAGCACTCAATACTGAGCGAGCATTGGGGGCCATCAGACATTCGTAATAGAATTTATAGTCTGCTTCTATGTCACTCAGATTTTCATCGTAAGTTTTGTCTGAGCAATAGTGCATCCCAAAAGCATCACAGGTGAATAGAGTTTGGGTTTTGCTGTCGTAGGTAAAAATAGTATCTGGCCAATGGAGATTTGGAGCAGAAACGAATTCTAAAACGTGACCGTTGCCTAAATCTAATTGGTCGCCATTTTTGACAATTTGTTTGTTAAATGGTGTGTGAACTAAATTTTCTAAAAATTGGATTGCTACTTTTGCCCCAACAACTGTAACTTGGGGAGCTAGTTCGATAATGTCTTTGGCTAAACCACTATGATCTGGTTCGGTATGACTAATAATTAGGTAATCAATTTCTGTAGGTTTAATTAGACCCCAGAGGATGTCTAAATATAACTGACGAAATTTTGCATGGGATGTATCAACCAGAGCATTTTTTTCTCCTCGAATAATAAAGGAGTTATATGTGGTACCATTCTGTAGACCAAATTCTATATCAAAGCGATCGCGGTCCCAATCAAGGGAGCGAATGGCCATGGTATCAGGAGCAATTTTACTTGTCTCCGTTGTTAGTCTATTTTTTACTCGGTCTGTTACTGCTACCATAAGAGACTTCTCTCTAATTTTTTTTGATTTTATTTTTAACAAGCTTTCAACTAGCAGTTTTCGGCTTTTTCTACGGAATTTTCCGTCAACAGCTTTGAGGTTTGTACCTTAAAATATCCAAAAAAATATCCAAAAGTTTTATAGCTCGGAGCTATTTTAGGATTTTTATCCCTAGTAGTAAGTTCGATAGTTGAGGAGAAGTTAAAATCTCCTTTTCAATTTTTTTGGATTTATCGCAGTCGAAGGGAAGGAGAGGACATATCAAAAGTGGAAAACTCAGACAATGTCAGATTTTTTCTTCTGCCTTCTGCCTTCTGCCTTCTGCCTTCTGCCTTCTGCTATAAGTCAACTTAGGCTGATAGCTTATTGCTGAAAGCTGAGAACTTTTTAATATCTTTACACAATTTAACTATAAGTTTTTTATAGAAAATTTTATTAGAAAGTTAAGAATATCAAATAATGCTTTACTTATTTTCTTTTTTGGGAGATATTTTTATCAAATTATGGTAAGGTTATAGGGTTTTGCTACTATCCAATAGCACAAAGGAGAAACAATGAAACACCGATTAGCCACCGTGGGAGTTGTTACAACTGCTTTAGTGCTGGGAAGTCTGATTCTGCCAATATCAGCACAGGCGCAGCTTTGTTATGGGTATGGCTCTCAAAAAGCAAATTATGAAACGGCAAACTTTAATATTAATATTTGCGAAACTCAAAAGGGTGAATATATATTCATTAGTCAACCTAAGAATGGAACTGAGCAAGATTGGCTGATTGTTGGTAATGCCACAAAAAGAGGTAGTTCTTGGGAAGCTTATGACCCGGTACGAGGAATTGAATATATTGTTAGCCCAGACCAATATCGTGTAGATTCTATAACACAGAATGGCCTCACAGAGCGTGTAATTAATTACCAGGCTAAAGCAAGGGCTAAATTAAAAACTTGTTATATTCTCAGGCCAAATGGATTATATATTTTTGAGTCACGCAATTCAGCGAGTCGTAGAATTGGAGTGCTAGAAAATGGTCAGAGAATAGAAGTTACCGGAAATGAAGAAATTGGTAGTGGCACTCAAAGGTTTATAGAAGTTACAAATCCATATCAAGGATATATAGTTTCTAGAGATAGTAGTGGAAGCTATATCTCAGATTGTTCTCCTTAATTAAGGAAGAAGGAAGAAGGAAGAAGGAAGAAGTTACATAGAATCTGGTTATATACAGCGCATCCCGTTGTTATGAGGTACACCCATCACGGGCAAGATGCCTGCACTACAATATTTTCATCATTTACCCTGTACCTCATTTGCCCGAAATATGCTGTATTATGTGTTCATAATTTCTTAAATTACTTAAATTTCTCCCCCACCCCTAACCCCGACCGTGGAGGGGAGTATGGGAGAAATTAAAAAATATATATCTTCACCAAAACCCATGCAGGACA
>NZ_JAAHGK010000365.1:0-6066 GCF_010672505.1 Okeania sp. SIO2B9
GTCTCCAGGATATCCAGGACTCCTAGTTCTCCCAGAGGCGATCGGATGTTCGGGGGAACCGTTTCGCCGATGCGAAAGGTATTTTGCGCCGATCGCTCCAGAATTGCTACTCTCAGACTGGCGCGCTGTTGCAGGGCGATCGCGGTGGCAGTCCCCGCCGGACCACTACCAATAATTGCCACGTCAATCTCTGATGGTAGGTTATTATTCACGGGGGAATTATTCATATCTTTTAACTTCGGCGAAATAGGAACCTTCCCACTTGAAATACTCAGGGAGGGTTTCACTTATATCAAAAATAAATCCCAATTGATGCCATTGCTGCACCATCTCTAAATAGCCTAATATCAAGTAGTCATCGGCATTTTGATCGTAGCTCGTGCCCACCCAAGGAACCTGTTTGTCCTTAATTGTCTCATCAGGTACTTGTGGAGCATCTGCCATCAGTGGTTGCAGTGGGGGGCGAGGATCTAAATACACGAACAGCGGGCGTTGAGCAGGCCACCACCAAACAATCTGCTCTACGAGTTGAGTGCTACATACATCGAAGTCCGCCTGCCAAGGCAAAGCCATATACTTGGTCACATCTCCCGGTTCAAATCCTTTTTCCCAGTCCGTACCCAAACTAAGAGTAGCATTGTCTATACCATCATCATCATCGAACTTCAACTTACTTTTGATGCGAAATGGTTCTTGGTAGAGCTTCGGGTTGCGGCAAATCCAAGTCATTTCAATCCCCGGAGAAAAAGGGCCACCGACGCAGGCTTCCAGAGATGCCATAGTCAACCCCAAAGGAGTCACTTGATCGTTTGACGGGGTATCTACTGTCTCAAACTTACCATTTGCCCATTGTTTCAAGAAGAAATACTGGGTATCCGTGAGAGTGAAATACTTAGAAGACTTCTGGCTGCTATCCGTGGCATCGTCTCCAGGCATATAGGGCATCATCGGATAGCCAGTGGTTTTCGACTTCAAAGCATTTTTTTCCTCGGGCGGCCGGATATTACTGAAGAAGTATTGCCGCAAACTGTTGTATTTAGGATTGTTATCCCTTAACTTTTCGTAGTCAAACGTATGGGGTTTGGGTGGCATGGCGACTACCCAAGAGGTCAGAGAAGCGCGATCGAGTATGGGCTTGATCTGGGTTTCCCAATCGGGTTTATAGTTAGGGTTCCATAACCCATTTTTATCAATTATGTAGGAATCTTCATCCCCCTTTCCCCCCTCTGGCTGGTTATTATGTTTCAAGTGGCGAACTGCGACATCAAACATCACGTCGTACAGGGTCACTATATTGGGAATCTCCGGGGCGTAAGCAGGGGGAGCAACTATTACCCAAGCTGGAACGGCTTCTGGGTTTACATCTGTGTCATCTTCTAACTCCACGTATGCCATAACTGGTCCGTCAGAGGTATCATCCCACCAACCATCATTATTGGCATAGCTATTGATTTCAGGCGGATCGTTTTTGGAACCAGACTTACCATAGCCGCCAACAAAAACCAGGTGCCCATGTTCGTCTAGGCACATTGTCCCCAGATAATCAATATTTTCTGGCAACTCGGTCGGCCAACCATCTTCGTCCATTTGTTTCTTGAAGTCATGTTTTCCTTTCAATTGGCTTTCTGTTGCCTCTAGCGTTCCGACACTTGGAGCAATAACGAGTTTATTGAACCTATCATCCGTTACATTGCTATTTCGTAAAGGGTGATTGGGAGTGTAGCCATCGGCGCCATTCTTAGTCCGGAATTCATACCAGCTCGCCTTTTTATTCGCGATCCGCACCTTCCAGACAATCTTGGTTGCCTTTTTTTGTGTATTTTCATCGATACAACCATTTGTTACAACTACCTCCTTTGGCTTATTGTCTGTTGGACTGTCATAGTAAAAAATCCGAAACCGCACGGCTTGTCGGCGCATTTTTCCTTCACCGTTATCGCCATCTCGGAAATCATCCTCCTTAAAATCTTCTCCCGTTTTTGTTATAGGAAGCTCTGGTTGGCTGTTGTCCTGGAATTGTACGGGAATGGGAAGAGAACCTTTACCGTCCTTCCCTAGTGTTTCTGGAGCCAGATAAAACTCCTCGCTGTTGCCAACTCGGGCAATGCCTATCGGCGGGAAAATCTTTAAAAATCCCATTGTTGTTGTTTTCTCCTGTGGTTACAATTTTGGTCAATTGGCTGTTTTTGGCAAAGATAGTTGCCGGATAAAGTAGCGTCGGACGATTAACTTTTAGCAGCACATTTTGAATTGATGTCCTCAATAGTCGCTCGAACTGCCTCCAGGGTTTCTCTTGCCCTCGACGACATCTCTGGTAGGAATTGATTAATCTGGACGTTGATACAGAATACAAGTTTCTTGATACCGTCAAGTGAAGTGCATTCGCTGCATTCGCACCAATTTTCCTCAAAGCAGGGACCCGCAGTAGGACCGAGGGTTGCATCGCCTTCCTTTAGCACAGGTGTTTGCATCAATTGAGTAGCAAGAAGAGGAAAGGCATTCTGCATCAGCGCGACAACAATCGTAAAGTAGTAGTCATCAGTATCACTTGTGCTAGATTGGAAGATTTTTTCCAGAGCTTCGACTAAGAGGCTGTAGCACATACTAAAGATTTGGCTAAGATAGTGAGCATCTGGGTTATGATCGCCGTCTAGTTTAAACTTATCTAAAGAAGGATTGGGGAGCATGGGATAAACTGACGGCAGGGGAATGACACCATCAGCGATCGCCTTAAACTTGAAATAATGGGATAGTTCGTAAGGCGTTCCCACAATCGGTCCGTAGGTGCCATCAGTACGCATCCCATAGTGGTTATAGGTACCGTACTCCTGCTTGGGTATGTAACTCGTAGTAGTCGGAGGAGTGGCTCCTTCCCCTTGAACCATTATTTGCTGAATCGCTTTTTTAGCAGTCTCTATATCTGTTACCTTAATCGGTTCTCCGCCACCGCTCCCAAAGTAAAAGTCAGTGCGTTGCCAATTTTTATTGCCAGTGAAAAGCTCGTTATTTTTATTATTTCCTAATTTTCCTAATTCATCAAACAGTTTTTCGATCGCCGCATAAAACTGCCCAATTGTATCGAATTCCTGTCCTTTTTCTAATTTCTCTTTTTGGTCTATGGGTTCGGGTTGTTCGATCGCCATGAAGGTTTGACTCATCAAGTCGGTAGATGCGGCCATGAGTTGGACGCGAGGACCGTTGAATATCGGGCGCAGAAGTGTATCTGGATAGGCGATCGGGAGTTTGATTTCTTTTTCTTTGGCCGTCTCAGGAACGAGTTTCTCGATGCAAAGTTTGCCATAAAACTGGGGACGAGTTTTCTCATTACCTTCCTCTGCAATAGCATTCAGCAAGTTGCAGGCTAAGTTAATATGCAGCATTTCTTCAAGTGCCACGCTCCTGATGACCCGATAAGCATCCGAGCTTTTATCCTTGAGCGAATACAACGCCGTCAGGTAGGGAGGAATAGTAGAAAACTCCAAAGCAATGGCAACTTTGAGAGCCTGCTGAAGCGTTTGTTTTAGATTCTGAAAATCCTCCTGTGAATTATCAGATCTTGCTTCTTTAGAGAGAGCTTTAAATCGAAACCTGATCGGTCTCTTATCCGATAAAGTAGTTGGTGACATTAAGTTTCTCCTTGCAAATTTTGTGCTTTTTATTTATTGCATGAAGAACAGAACTTCTTCACACTCAGTTTTATCAACTCTTCGTTGACAATTATTAGACTGTTCTTTTTCCCTTTTTCTGACTTTTTTTACCCAAACACCCCTTTTTCTTTTGGTTTAGGCGAGTCCCATTGAGGAATGGGATCGCCGTAGGTGAATTGGGGTTAGGAGTGGAGTGCCGATATCTCAGGTCAACTCCAGACTACTCTCGTCTTGTCTATCCCCAGACAACTACTTCCTGTCTTACCTCCATTCCATTCTTATCGTCTGAGGAACTTCAATTCTCCCGAGCCTCCAAGGATGGTTAGCACATCATCACAGACTTCGTACTCTTGAGCCGTCTCAAGAGATTGCAAATACCGGGACTCTTCTGGATTTGCCTCACATCCTACTTGTGTAGATGCTTGGGGCGAAAAACTTATTGGAAGCGGGCCTCCGCATTGAGCGCCCTTTACTGTTATGTAGCTTCCTGCATAGGCATTACAGTACATATCACCATTATCACTGCCATTAAATAAGTTGAGTTCTATGGGTGATTTTACAAGCTGCCATTCTCCCTCTAGTTCCGTCTGTACTGCTAATGCTGCGTAGGTTGGCAATGCTAGACTAATGACTAATGCCAATGAGATCATCCGGGCGCACCAGACACCCCAATGCTTTTTCCAGTTCTTTTCGATCATTTCCTTCTTTTCCTTTTTTGTGCTTTTAATTTATTGCATGAAGAACAGAACTTCTTCACACCCAGTTTGATCAACTCTTCGTTGACAATTATTAGACTGTTCTTTTTCCCTTTTTCTGACAACTTATTTTCTTTTTTACTGCTACGAGAAACTGATATAACGCGGTACAAACCGTATTAACGTTCCCTTCCTGCTTTCTTCCCTTCGACTACGCTCAGGGGATTGCGTGAGGTGTCGGCACTTCTCACCCTTCACAGGCTCAAACCGAATAGCCTTCGGCGTAATGCTTTAAATTGAGGCTGGCATTAAAATCACGGTCGATTGATATATGGCAAGCCTCACAATTAAAAATCCTTTCTTTAAGTGGCATTTCTTGGATATGCCCACAATTAGAACAGGTTTTAGATGATGGATAAAATCTATCCGCAAACACTAACTTACAGTCATACCATGAGGCTTTGTACTCAACTTGACGACGAATTTCATACAGGGATGAATCAGCAACAGCAACCATACCCAACGAAAACCCTGCACCATCCACCAACTCCGATTTTTCGGCCCCATCCACCTCAACACACTCTTCCGATACCGATACCGTCATAGTCTCCAACCCCTGAGAATTTTCGGGGGCAATATCCGCACTCACCACTTCCAACTCCTCCCGCTTCTGCTCTTCCCCTGACACCCCAGGAGTTGCCGATATCTCCTGCACCGAAACATTTGCCAAATCTTCCTGTTTCTGGCACGACTCATTGGCATCCCCTAATTCCCTCTCCGTACCCAACACAGACCCATCAAAGTCAATGAAATAACGGCTCAACATCTCCTTCAACTTTTTCCGTGCTTGGGATATCCGCTTGTAAACACAATCTATGGAAATTCCTTGCCGCTCGACAATTTCCTGATTAGAAAGCTCTTGATAAAAATGTAAAATAAAGGTTTCCCGCATCCGTTCGGGCAAAGAAGCGATCGCCCGTCGAATAACCACTGACCTCTCATCTTTCTCCAAAACCTGCTCCTGCAACTCCACCGCCGAAGCTACCCCCATTTCCCCACGATCGCCAACCCACTCTATATCATCTACACCCACAGCACCCCGAGAACGTTTGCGGATGATATCCAGACATAAGTTGCGAGTCAGGGTCATCAACCAAGCTGGTAAATTAGCAATTTTCCCGGCAAACTTGCGCACCATTTTCAATGCTTTCAGCATGGCCTCACTCAGAGCATCCTCTGCATCTGTCTGGTTAGAGTTCATCAACCTCAGACAGCAGCGATAAAGTCGGTCTCGATGCTCGCACCATACCTGCCAAAACTCCTTTTCTATTTCCTCTTTCTCCAATTTATGAGGATTTCTGCCAATTCCTGGAGCGGCTGCCACGGGAGCGGGAGTCAAGGTCGCTAACATAGTCATACTTCCTCCCTCATCAGTAGTGTCACCTCCTGGGTTCGGGTCTGTTAATTTCCCTTTTTCCATAG
Source organism: Okeania sp. SIO2B9 (assembly GCF_010672505.1). Classification (NCBI taxonomy): domain Bacteria; kingdom Bacillati; phylum Cyanobacteriota; class Cyanophyceae; order Oscillatoriales; family Microcoleaceae; genus Okeania; species Okeania sp. SIO2B9. Next base: position 5,825 of record NZ_JAAHGK010000365.1, read on the forward strand.
CCTTGAGATGTACCATAGATTAATTAATTTGGGGTATTCAAAGTGTTTTAAGTGTTTTTATTTTGCTGCAACACGATCGGATAGCTACCGTGAAGTCAACGTCAACTGCTTAAGTAGATTTTTTTATAAACAGGACTTACGCATAAGGAACGAAATATCAACCTTTGAGATTGCTTCGCTGTCGCTCGCAATGACAGAAACACGTTATGAGTGCGTAAGTCCTAATAAATAAAGATAATTAT
>NZ_JAAHGK010000366.1:0-6062 GCF_010672505.1 Okeania sp. SIO2B9
TCGAAAATCATCACTATCGTTTTTGTAATACTGCTACTATTTTAGAATGCGACAGATATGGGAACTTGACTACAGTCCGTTTTAGTAAAAGAAACTGTAGACCTCATTTACCTTTTGAGCAATTAGAATATTTCTACCAAGCATATCATGCTTTTTTCCGCTATCTGAAAAAACCCGATTATCAATATCAATTTCAGTTGAAATCGCATAACTGTCTGCTCTTCCAAAATTTTAGAATTTTGCACGGGAGAACAGCTTTCGATCCAGCACTAGGCAATAGAAAGCTCAACTCAGGGTATGTTGATTGGAACTTCTTTGTAGGAAGAAGAAATTTTCAACACCAAGAATTTTAAATAAGCAACCAGCAGTCAGCAGTAAATGTGCGCGTTTGCGAAGCATTCCTAGACTGAGAGGGGATTTCAATCCCTCCTAAACCTTCCGATTTATAGAAACAGGGGATTTAAACCCAACTAGAGGAAATGGCCAGCAAGCACCTACAAGTTGATAGCTGAATGCTAAAAGCTAATAGCTAGTTAATACCTGAAGAACATCAATGAAAATAGCCTACATTAAACCCAGTTTCACCAACGAAAAAAGAGTCGGTTTATTACCACAACATTTATCCTACTGTAGTCCAGAGGATGAACGCAGATTTGAACGAGCTTATGGGGAAACTTTAGATATTCCCGATGCAGCTTATGGAGAAGGTGCTGGTTATTCTCGCGAAAGTCTATTTGCTTGGGCAGATGTAATTTACTGTATTAAGGTTCCTCAACCCCAAGATTATCAATACTTTAGAGAAAATCAAACTCTGGCAGGTTGGATTCATCCCTTTGGTGCATCAGGAAGACATTTTAGAGAATACTGCGCTGAACCCAAAAAGATCCGACTATTTGATGTTACGAATTCCATATCTATTCGCGTTACTCAAGGAAAAACAGAAACTCTGAATATTCCACGAGATATTACCCATAAAAATAGTATATTAGCAGGTTATTGCTCGATGATGCAAGCTATTATGTTGCGAGGCGGAATTACCCAGAGCGATCGAGTAGCAGTATTCGGTTCGGGAAATGTCGCTTATGGAGTCTTGAAATATTTAGCCAGTAAAGGAATTGAACCTGTATTGCGTCGTCGGAGTAATATCGATCTAATGCACCAAGAATTTAAAGACTATGATATATTTATCAATACGGTAGAAATTGCTCAAGGAGATGCACCGATTGTTACTTTTGAAATGCTTGATTCCATGAAATCTACAGGTTGGATTATTGATGCAGCAGCAGATACTGGCAGAGCAATTCAAGGTACTCGTGCAACTAAAATAGAAAATCCAATCTATCAAGATGAGCAAGGTCATACATTTTATGTAGTTGACAATTCCCCATCTCTGCTTTATAGAGAAAGTAGTGAAGCGGTGAGTGAAGGTTATGCCAAGCGTTTTTGGGTTAAACCAATGAGCTATTGGTATAGTGATTTCTGTATTAAGCCTTAAGTATCAAAGTTACGACTTACGCACTACAAGGTATTTTCGTCATTGCGACCTAAGGGCAAGCAATCTCAAATCTTAGTTTTTCGTATTTCATGCGTAAGTCCTGAAAGTTATAGTCATTCCAATTAATTTCTGTACAGTTACACGCTCTCAATAACTTACTCAATTCCCCTGGTAAATTCATTTTTGATAATCACCTTATGACAGTTGCACTTACGTTTGATACAGACTGGGCTCCTGATTTCGTACTAGAGTATGTGTGCAGCATACTTGCCGACTACGATTTAGAAGCCACGATGTTTTTCACAAATAAGGTGGGGTTTGACATCCCTGACTTTATTGAAACGGGAATTCACCCTGACTTCAGAACTTGTGGAGGTGTGACACCTGAAGCAGAAAAGCTGATTAACGAACTTCTGTTTGATTTTCCAAATACCAAAGGATTTCGCTCTCACAGAATGTTTTGGGACTATGGGTTATACGATCTTTTGCCAAAGCAGGGAGTTATTTATGATTCTTCGATCTTTTTACCTTTTCATGCAAATCTTGAAATCAACAGAGCTTATGGAGATCTCTTGCGAATACCAGTTTGGTGGACTGATAACCTACACTTAGAACGTCAGTTAAGTCTGAACTCAGCAGAATTCTTAGATTTGTCGGAGCCAGGGTTGAAAGTGCTTATCTTCCATCCAATTCATGTCTACCTAAATTCTTCACACAGAGATGTCTATCGAGAAAAAGTCCAACTTCTTGGAGACTTGCGCTCTCTTGATATATCAACCCTGGAGCCGCTCCGCCATCAAGGTGTGGGAATTGAAACTTTACTAAAAGTGATATGTAGAAAGCTAAAGACAACGAATGTTTGTTCGTCTAAACTCGAAGCACTTGCCTCAGTTGAAGCAGGTAGGGACGTTGCTTGAGCATTAATGCGTTTCATGTCGCTCCGCGTTTAATGTCGCGTAGCGAAAACGTCCGTACACAGTAAAATGTCACATTATGCGGTGCGACCCCGCGTCGCCGACAGGCGCAAGGGAATGCGCACCAAGAGAGACGTTTTATATCGGTTTTATGAAGCAGTGATTTCTGTATTGCTCCTTAAGGATAATTATGTCTAAGTTAATTCTGATTACTGGTGTCAGTCGGGGTCTTGGTCGCGCCATGACCGAAGCTTTTATTCAATTGGGTCATACTGTTATTGGTTGTTCTTTGAATAAGGAAGCGATCGCCTCCTTGGAACAAAAATTTGGCGAACCCCATCATTTTACGGCAGTCGATATTGCTGATGAAATGCAAGTCAAAAATTGGAGTCAAGTAATAAGCTCAAAATATGATCCTCCAGACTTAATTATTAATAATGCTGGCATCGTACACGAACTTGCACCCTTGTGGGAAATAGAAGGGCAAATTTTCGACCGCGTTATTGATATCAATATCAAAGGAGTGGCTAATGTTCTCCGGCATTTTTTACCACAAATGGTGGCTAAAAGTCAAGGAGTAATTGTTAATTTTAGTGCAGGTTGGGGACGTTACACTACTGCTAACGCTGCGCCTTATTGTGCTAGTAAATGGGCGATCGAAGGATTGACCAAAGCACTATCACAAGAATTACCTCCAGGTATGGCAGCCGTTTCTCTGTGGCCGGGAACCATCCATACCGATACTTTAGAAACAGTTTATGGATCGGAAAAAGCAGCTAAGTATATTCAACCTCAAGATTGGGTAAAAATTGCCGTTCCTTTTCTGTTGTATATTAGAGCGAGCGATAATGGTAAAGCCTTGGCAATTCCAACAGGTTAAGGAAGCCAGAAGTCAGAATTCCTAATAAAATTATTAACAAAATGTCAACGAACTTTCAAATTCGCTTACCCGATAACATCGAAAATTTACCAATTAATGAAGAATATTTTTTCATTACAGAAAATGGGCGAGAGCGTCGCTTAAAACTCCATGATTATGCAGAAGTTTATCGCATTCCTGGACTCTATAACTATCTAGCTTTAGAGAAACTGCACTATCGATCGCCCGAAGTTATAGCTACTCTACTAACTGAAAATTTAAAAAATAGTGGTGAATCTGTCAAAGATTTGAAACTATTAGAGTTAGGAGCGGGGAGCGGGTTATTTGGTAAAGCTATTACTAAATTAGGAGTAACATCTATTATTGGTATTGATATTGTTCCGGAAGCTGCTGAAGCTACTCGCAGAGATTTTCCAGGAGTTTATGAAAATTATTTTGTGGAAGACCTTACTCAATTATCAAAATCAACTCGCGATTTTCTGAACGAGAAAAAGTTAAATGGTTTTGTTTGTTGTTCTGCTTTGAGTGAGGGACATATTCCGATCAAAGCTTTTGCTACAGGAGTGAATTTAATTAAAAATCAAGGTTGGGTGTTATTCAATATTGCAAAAACTAGCTATGAATGTGAGGATAATTGTCCGGAATTTGTTAATTTTTACCGTCAGGCAGTGGAAAAAGATTACTTAAAAATACATTGCACAAAATCTTATCTCCATCGTCGTTTTTTTAACGGTAAACCTCTAGAATATGTGGCAATTTTAGCCAAAAAGCAAACAGATATTCCTGTAATATAATGTTCGGTTGAATACTTATAAATAACTTAGCGAGGACTCAGGAGTCAGGAGTCAGAATTTCCTAGGGAATGCTCCGCAAACAGGAGGGAAGAAAGGAGAAAAATCAAGATAGTTTCAGTATTTATTCGGTAGTGTCAGTATAGCTCAATTACACAACAGAATAGCCAATATCAGAAAGGATACATTACACAAATTAACAACTCTTAACAATTCAGATTTGATGAGATTGTTAAAAGCGATCGCGACCAAACTTCACCAACCAGTACCATCAGTTTATCTTCATTCTGAAGAGGAGAGACTAGCTAGAGCTGCTGTCAAAATTTGCCAACAGAATACACTTAGCATTGAGCAAATAAATTATTGGTTAGATATCTTGATTGAAATTGAGCGCCGTCCATCGGGTCTTTTGATTTGGGATAACTTTGAAAAGTATCCTTGGCGAAAAATACTGACAAGTCCGATTAAACAACTATGTGCTTATAGAAATATCCAAAATTTTCTGCGCTCTTTCTATTTTCAGTGGGAGATGGCAGAAAATACTATTGAGAAGCAACATCCGGTTCAACAACTAATTTATCAAGCTTTACAATTTATAGAAACAGGTTTTTGCAATAGCGTTCGAGGTTTCTTTCTCAATCCTTAAAAATAGATCTGACATCATCCAGCACAAGATTTTAATAGCCAGCCGATCGCAATTCCTAAACCGCCAAATCTCACAGCTTGCCAAAATGGTTCTTTTATGCTATTCCAACCAAATAAACTACTCTCTAGGTTTAATTCTATTGTTTCTAATTCTGTCTGTATCCGTTGTAACTCTTCTCGTAATTCATTAGTTTTTTGGCGACGTACTTCCGGTCGTACTTCTTCTAAGCGATGCTTTAATTCTGCTTTTCGCCTCTGATAATACTGAACTTGAGAGTAACGTTCTTTCACAGCAGCAAAGGAACGCTCTACCTCTGCTAGTGCTTGTGCAAAATCAGTCTCTGAAACTTCTGACTCCCCATCAACTGGTGCAGAATTTGAGCACCCATCATTTATTTTTTTCTCAGAATGTTCTGGAGGAGGATTCATGCTGGCATACTTAAGTATAGTAAGTTCTACCTGAAAACATTAATCTAGGAAAATATGCTTAACTCTAACTCAGCTTCTGCAACTGCAACTCACAAAAGAGATTTACAGGAGTATAGTACATTAGAACTAGCTCAAGCTTTAGCCCAAAGACTTGCTATACCAGAAAGAGACTGGCATCGACTTAAGTCTAATCGCCAAGTCCGTGCATTAGAGCTAACTGTAGCTGCCCTCGTTTTTCTAATTAAGGCGCAACCAACTGAAGCGATCGAACGTCTCAAACAAGCTACTAGCTGGTTAGATCGATCTATCTCAGCTCCCCCATGTCCAACTCATGGAGTTAAGAAGGATTAATAAGTTGAAGTTAACTTAAATTCTTCACATAACCAAGGGTAATCTGGAGTTATTTCTTACTCTTTTGCATAGCATTAACTCTGTACCCTTGGAGTTCCATTCAACATAATCAAAAACTTGGTAGATGATGTATATGCCTCGACCACATTCTTTTTCATCATCACAATAATCTTCTGGGGAATAGGTAGCAGTTTGCCTATGATGTTGCTTTGATTTACAAGGTGGTTTAAAACCCAGACCTTGATCTGAAATCACCCACCAATACTGGTCTTGTACAATTGAAAAACGGACGAAAACTTTCTTATTGGGGTCTAAATTATTGCCATGCTTTGCAGAATTTACCAACGCTTCTTGTAATCCTAGTCGTAGTTCTGGATGCCAATGTTTAGGAACATCTGCCAGTAAAAGATCAAGAATCGGACACAAATATAGGGTAGAAGCAAAGCTAATTGTCACCCAGTTTTGACTTATTAGACGTGGACGTGAGGAGATTGACAAAGGTTTACTAAGAAAAGCTAGGGAGTTTTTTCAGTGATTGCTATCTCATCACGTCCACG
>NZ_JAAHGK010000367.1:0-6048 GCF_010672505.1 Okeania sp. SIO2B9
TATAATTATCGGGCTACCATACAAAGATGTTTAAATAACTATAATTTAAGACTAAAAATATCAACACTTAGAATCGGCTTTAATATTAATTCTACTGTCTGAAGCTCGCCATCAATTCAGATTAAGTTGAGCCAAAGTTGTCAGAGTATCATAATGTCTCCAGATCCAACCAGAAATTAAAGAAATTACCAATACGAAAGTAGCATTCAAGAAGGAAGAAGGCTTTAGTTATCTAGGAGAGAAGAGACTTGTCGCTTTATAAACTAAAAAATTGTAGAAACCCCCGCTATGTAAAGCTTGTAGTTATTTATCGATCAAAAGACTCTAAATAATTACCCTGTCTAGGTTTTGGAGATTTTTTCTATCTATTTAGCGACAAATCTAAAGAAGAAGGAAAAAATAATTCTCTGATATAAAATAAATAATTGGCAATCCTGCAACCGTAATGGTATTGATTGAACTTGGGACAAATTACCTCAGTTCCAATTAAAAGAAAGCGGTCGTTAGCGCAGCTTCCCGAAGGGTGGGATGGCGAGGAAACCTGCGCCATATCCAATCGACCAAGAGAGAGCATGTATTTCGGTTTCTTTCCTACTCACAGTTTTTTCCACTCCCCATCTCCTCATCTCCTCATCTCCCCATCTCCCTCTACCATTACTATGTACCACTACCAAATAATTAATTTTAGACTGGTACTTTCTGAAGATTTAGCTTACAAAAAATGCAAAAGTACACAACTAAAAATTATCGAAAAATTGAACAGTAAAAAGGAGAGATTAGTTTCTCTCCTATTGAAAATAACAATTTAACTTGGTTTTTGGGAAATCATACCTGTTTGACGCGCATAGGCAAAAAGACCACCAGCATCAATGACAGGTTTTACTTCTCCTAAAGACTTCAATTGATAACTTATACCAAGAGTATGATTGGTTAACTGATTTTCTTCAAAATCAATAGTAACTTCCTGACCAGTTTCAAATAACTCACATAGGCGATCAACAGACTCCCAAGGATATAACTCCCCAGTGGCTGAACAATTGCGAAAAAAGATGCGAGCATAAGATTGAGACACTACTGCTTGGACACCAGAAGCACCCAAGGCGATAGGTGCGTGTTCCCGCGAAGACCCACAACCAAAGTTTTCTCCAGCCACAATGATTGGATAATGGGTTTTCATTTCTCCCGGTGAGATAAACTTACCGTAGCGATCAGGCAACCCACATAGAGCATAACTGCCTAACTTTTCATATTCATCTGGCTTGGAAGGAACCAAAGTCAGGTACTCGGCGGGAATAATTTGGTCAGTATCAATATTGTCATCTAGTACAAAGATTTTGCCACTTAGGGATTGGGCCATAATTACTTTCCTGTTTTCCCTCTATTGCTGTCGCAAATTTTAACATAAGACTTTTAACTTCAAATAGCTAATACCGTAGACCTCTTGAAGAATTACTAGACTTAGCTGTAGTTGCCGGAAACATAGAACAAAAAAGAGAAAAAAGGATGATAACAGATATAATTTTTACTTATTATATATAGGGGGTATATTTTATACCAAGCGTGAAAAAAGAATGTGACGAATAGTAAGAGGAATAAAAAGACGCGTGCAGGATATGTCCTTTGGCAAAGCGGTGCGACCCCGCGACGACGCCAGCTCCCTTGCGGAACGCGCACCAAGAGAAAAGAATGATTTCCGACCTGAAAAATGGTATTGAAGCTATTCCCATACGACTCCTGACTCCTAAGAAATATCCTAGCTATTTGTAGCAAATATTTATCAATTTGGTATTACAACTCTACTTTTAATCAGAAGTTGGTCATATTAGTGAAACGGCCAGTTTATAAGTAAAGCCAAGGTTTTATAGTGGGAATTAAATTATGCAAGGAATATCTTTCAAAAGTTCTAATACCATTTCTCTGTAATAATGCGCTTAATAATTCTTTCCCAAACCTGAATTTTACTAATAGCTGTTATCTTTTATTCAGCGCAACTTCATAGAGAAATGGTATAACTCTGTCCGTATCTACTATTAGGAAAAAGGTATAAAGTTATTTAAATTTAATTTAATTTTATTGCTTTCTTTTCGGTAATAACTTTCAAGTATGACCAAGAAACTTTAGACAAATTAAAAATGAGATTTAACCATCTGAGTTAACTATTAAATCAATTGCAGTAACTACCAATGACAGATAAAATTAACGATATATTTATACAAGCACGTCAAGGAAGTGTAGCAGCTATTATTCAAGTTCTTAATCAACAGCTTGCTACATTAGATGTAAGAATTAGAGCTATATTTTCTGATGGTGTTTTGCAGCTTTTATGCGAAGCAACTCAGATTGAACAGTTGGAACAGTCTAACCTTGTACAACAAGTTAAGTACATTCTCGAAGAAATCTCACCTCGTAATATCCGAAAAGTAAATATTAATAGTAGAATTGTTCAAGAACAGCAATTACTATGGCTTGATGAAATTACCAGAGATCCAAAAGATAAGTTGCTCTGGTCTCAACAAATTACTTTGACTAAGCCCAATATTTTTAAACAAATAGCACGTCATTTTCAGACAAGTAAGCCTAAACCAACTCCCATATATCTATCTAAAAGTGTCGATCGCGCTCAAATACAAAAGCAAAATCAATTCCAACTGGGTATGATGGGTGGTTTTTTTCTAAGTCTGTTGATGCTAGTTTTGGGCATCCAAGTTAATAAATGGCTAAATTTTTCTAGGTTAGATAGAATATCAGCTCTGGAAAATACAACCTTACAATCTCCGGACTCCACTATTAAAAATTCAGAGGATACTATAGCTGAGTCGAAAGAAGCTTTTGCTCAAGCGGTGCGACTTGCTCAAGAAGCTGCTGCTGATGGTAAAACAGCTCAGTCTCAGGAGGAGTGGACGGCGATCGCCTCCAAATGGCAACAGGCATCACAACTAATGGCCTCTGTTACTCCAAGTTACTCACGCTATGATGTGGCAGTCAATAGAGCTGAACTTTACCAAAAATACAGCGATATAGCTAAACAAGAAGCCGATAAAAAATAAGAAATTCTCTATTTATTTCTGTATAATTTGTATCATTTTTTTACTAAATTCAAAAAATAACTCGACACCTTATTACTCAGGCTATGATGTGGCAGTCAATAGAGCTGAAGTTTACCAAAAATACAGCGATACAGCTAAACAAGAAGCCAATAAAAAATAAGAAATTCTCTATTTATTTCTGTATAAACCGAATAATTAATAATTAATAATTAATAATTAATAATTAATAATTAAATAATATCATGTTCCGGATAATTAGTGATAAAAAAAACTTTCTTTTTCTTCTTCTTTCTTCCCTCCTGACTCCTGACTCCTGACTCCTGACTCCTTCATAATTTATTTATAACTGTTCAACCGGACATGATATAATTTGCGCCTTGAAGCCTCCCCTTTTAAGGGGAAAAAAGAAATAATATTTCCTGATATTCAATTCCGTAACGGTTTTATCCATTATCCATTATCCATTAATGAAATCTTCCTATAACTGTATTAATGAGCGTGCACGGGCAAAACGTGGGTCTTCGAGCCTAAATCCATCAGGGTTTGTTCCGCACTCTAATGCTAAGTAGTAGGTAAATAATTGGAGCGGCACAAGGCAGGTTAAAGAACAGAATGATTCTGGAACTTTTGGAACAATAACCCACCCTGTTGCGCTAGCATGCAGTGACTTGGGCCGCCACCAACTAACCAGATGCGTCGCCGATTGACTTGTTCGTGGGCGAAGCGTACCATCTCATTCTCCGTTTCTAGTGCTACAGACAGTAGTTCAGAAAGTTCATACTCCAGAAAACTTTTCGATAGAAGACTTGTCCCGGTACGATGAAAGCCGATACGATCCGCAAGAGTAGATAAGACTGAAATCGTACCAATATAACTAACGGTATGAGCAGCTGACTTATCCTGTGCAACTGTAGGTAAGGTGACATCGCTTTGTACAGCCTCGGTAACTACACCTTCACCAGTAATGAATATGGTGTAACAACCTACTTCACGAGCATATTTGAGAGATTCAACTGTATAAAGTTTATTCCCGCGATGACTAATACCAATGACACAATCTCTTGGTGTTATTCGGGGTCTATAAAGTGCAAAATCAAATGAGTGAAATGTTTGTGTGAAAAGGTCTCTCCCATACAAACGCATTAAGTGTTCACCGACGAGAGCTGCATGATATGAAGTTCCAATACCAACTAAAAATAGCCGTTCACAGGAAGCTATACGGGTAGCGCAATTATCAATTAAGACTTCATTACCTTGAGCTACATGAGTAAATGCTTGAGGTTGTGCAAAAATCGCCTCGTACATATGAAAGGGATGTTTCGATCTTTGTTCGCTAGACATAATCAGACTTTTCCTTGTTTTTAGACCATTAACATAATTCACTAGCTCAAAAAGGAAAGGCACTTTTTTGTTACAATGTGTTACAAAATGCTATAGAATTGCTTCCAATGTCAAGGGACTTAGCTGTTCTTTTTTAGCTTGATACTGATAACTGAAATGACTCATCTTCCGGAATTTTCGTTTCCCAGTTACAATCAATGGACGGTGGATAGATTTACATAACTTTATAGTATGCTCACTCAAGATGCTTCTAAGTCCCTTCGTTGGCAACGCACTCAATATTCTCCTCTGACCAGAAAAATAGATGTTTTTAGTGCCTTTGGAAAATTTTTTTTCTTTTTATGGTGGGACAATTTATTTCAAAATAAGTCTGCCTCTGTGAGAAAGCGTAGGGCTAAGTGGTTGGTGAGGACTATGCTAGATTTAGGCCCAACTTTTATCAAAATAGGTCAGTCTTTATCCACGCGGGCTGACATATTACCGAAGGAATATGTGGAGGAGTTAGGAAAATTACAAGATAATGTGCCTTCTTTTGAAACGACAGAAGCGATCGCTATTATTGAGTCTGAACTTGGTAACTCTCTTTATTCTCTCTATCGAGATTTTCAAGAACCTCCCATTGCTGCAGCTAGTCTTGGACAAGTACATAAAGCCAAGTTACAAACAGGTGAGGAAGTTGTAGTTAAGGTACAGCGTCCTGGATTAAAATCTTTATTTGACTTGGATGTAAAGGTTGTCAAAAGTGTTATCCGTTTTTGTCAAAGGTATTTTTCCTGGGCTAAAAGGTATGAATTAGATGCTATTTATTATGATTTTTTTAAAATTCTCTATCAAGAAATTGATTATGTGAATGAGGGTAAAAATGCCGATCGTTTTCGGGAAAATTTTAAAGATTATCCGGAAATAATTGTACCTCTTGTTTATTGGACTTATACTACGGAAAAAGTTATCACTCTTGAATATTTACCGGGAATCAAAATTAACGATAAAGTACGACTAGAAGCTTGTAAGATTAATCCAAAAAGGATTAATCAAATAGGAGTTTGTTGTTATTTAAGGCAATTATTATTAGATGGTTTTTTTCAAGCTGATCCTCATCCAGGAAATTTAGCTGTTAGTTTAGATGGTGGTGTTATTTTTTATGATTTTGGCATGATGGCTGAGGTAAAGTCATTGACAAAAGACCAGATGATTAAAACGTTTTTTGCTATTCTCAGAAAAGATGTTGACCAGGTGCTTAATACTTTGATTACTATTGGTTTAATTGAACCAATGCCGGATATTATGCCTGTAAAAAGATTAGTGAATTTTCTATTGGAAAATTTTACAGATAAACCTGTTGATTTTTATAATTTTGATGAGATAAAAGAGGAGCTTTATGTTTTGTTTGAGCAGCAACCATTTCGTTTGCCTTCCCAAATGATTTTTATTCTGAAGTCTCTATCTACCTTAGATGGTATTGCGAGAAACCTCGATCCTGACTATAGTTTGGTTACTTGCGCTCAACCTTTTGTCAAAAGTATTACTGTTGCTCAAGGTAGAGGTAGAGTTGTAGGAGAACTGGCAAAACAGACAAGAGATTTTATTAAGTATAAGTTACAGCAGCCTAGTAAAAGTGAAATCTTAATCCGTCAATTAGAAACGAAAATTGAAGATGGGG
>NZ_JAAHGK010000368.1:0-6010 GCF_010672505.1 Okeania sp. SIO2B9
TGTTTTGGTTGAGCGATACCTGGGGAGAACAAGCTGAGGGACGCGGAAGATCCGGCAGTGATGAGGACGAAACTCAGACAACCTTTGGTTATCGGGTTCGTTTGAACTTTGATACCAGTTTCACAGGAGAAGACCGTTTAAGAACTCGTCTACAAGCTAATAACATTCCTAACTATAGCGGTGGAAGTTTGACCAATAGTTTAATGACTCGTTTAGCTACAGATAGTAGCCCAGATGATGATGTTTCCATTGGTAAGTTGGCCTATCGTTTTCCTGTACTAAATGGTAGAGGTGAAATAGAACTAGCTGCTACAGGCTATGGTATTGATGACTTTATCGGAGTTATTACACCTCTAGAAAGTAGTGGTGCTGGTGCTATTTCCAGATTTGGACGATTCAACCCTATTTATTATCGTGCTCCTTCTGATGCTGGTGTTAAGTTTGCCTACGCTTTCAATGATGCAATTCAGGTAACTGTGGGTTATGCTGCACCAGATAAGGAAGATCCTCGAGAAGGTAGAGGTGCTTTTAATGGTTCATTTAGTGGATTTGGCCAGTTTACAATTGAACCAAATGACAAACTTGCTTTTCAAGTCGGTTATTTGCGCGGCTATCATACGAAAAATGATGTTAACTTGACCGGAAGTACAGGTAGTTTTCTAGCCAGAGATCCTTTTGATGGTAGAGCAACTACCACAGATACTATTAACTTTGAGGCTCAATGGAGAGTTACTGATGGCTTTCAGATAGGTGGTTGGGGCGGTACTTTATTTGCCCGTCCTGAAGATGATGATGATACTGATGATATCACTATTATTACTGGTGCTTTGACTTTAGCTTTCCCAGACCTACTGAAAGAAGGTAGTCTAGGAGGTATTATTGTTGGTGTACCACCAATTGTTACTGATGGTGGTGATAATGATGATTTGAAAGATGATGATACTTCTATACATATTGAAGCTTTTTATCGCTTCCAAATGAACGACAATATCGCTATTACTCCCGGTGTATTTGTGATTACAAATCCTAACCACATTGAGGATAATGACACTCTTTGGGTCGGTACATTAAGAACTCAATTCAGATTCTAAAACTTTGAATTAACAACAAGAAATATATTAGTTAATCAGATTCCATTATTTCGACAACTTTGGCAATTTAGTAAATGATAGAACAACCCATTAGCTAGTCAGTTTCTGGAATAGTTTTATACCCCTTAGCTAGCCTTTAGAAGTGCTGATGATCAAGCTGAGGGGTTTACTTTTTTAATATCAATGTATAGCAGAAGGAAGAAGAAAGAAGGAAAAATCTTGCGTTGTCTTAGCTTGACAGCGGTTTTCATTTGGGTAGACTACACCACGCATAGGGAGTAGGCAGTAGGCAGCTTTGCTGTAGGGGTAAAGAATTGATAATTTCTTTGGGATATAGATATTGATTTTTGATTCTTGGAGATGTCTATTAGCTGAAGGTAAAATTGAAAAACTGATGTTTTGCGCCCAAAGTTAATCTCAAAATCATTACCACTCAGCAACGCCAAAAATCTTGGGATATTCCGGCATTTTATGTCTGCATTAGAATGGAAGTAGAAAGTGCGATAACTGTATAATATCAAATCCGGTTAAACAGCCATAGAATGGTTAAGTTAGGAGTCCTCAGGAGTCAACCCACCCCTCGCCCCTCCCCCTCCCAGGAGGAGAAGACAGGAGTCAGGAGGAGAAAGAATTACAAAGATGAGGGTAGTTATGACGATTGAAGATTTTTTTTATGTCCAATTAAACGGATTTGATATAACCAGATTTCATATCAGCAGTCAGCATTGAAAGGGAAAAACTATTTATATCATGTCCGGATAATTAGTGATGAAACAATTTTCTCCTCTTGCTCTTTCTTCTTCCTTCCTGACTCCTATCTCGTTATTTATAACTATTCAACCAGACATAATATTACTTAACTATATGCTGTGCGATCGCTATATTCCTCAAAATTTCTAACTTTTGACTTTTAGCTATTAAGGTATTCTTATAAGTGATTTTTCTATGTAAATTTATGATAACAGAGATTCCCATATTGCCTTTAGGCTTTCAATTTACTTCTCCTGGTCCAATTATTTTTGAATTGGGGCCTTTGGCAGTCCGTTGGTATGGACTTTTAATTGCCACAGCAGTATTAATCGGAGTTACTCTTTCCCAATATTTGGCTAGACGCCGTCATGTTAACCCTGAGTTATTAGGTGATCTAGTGGTTTGGTTGGTATTAGCTGCAATTCCTGGAGCAAGGTTGTACTATGTTCTGTTTGAGTGGGAACAGTACCAACAAAATCCTATAGATATGATTGCAATTTGGAAAGGAGGTATTGCAATTCATGGAGCAATTATTGGTGGAGCGATCGCTGCTTTAATTTTTGCCAGAATTAATAAAATCTCTTTTTGGCAATTGGCAGATTTAGTGGCTCCTTCTGTAATTTTGGGACAAGCTATCGGTCGGTGGGGTAATTTTTTCAATTCTGAGGCTTTTGGTAGTCCCACTGATTTACCTTGGAAGTTATATATCCCTCCAGAACGTCGTCCATCGGAATTAGTAAATTTTGATTATTTTCATCCCACTTTCTTATATGAGTCTCTATGGAATTTGATGGTATTTGGACTATTACTATTCCTATTTTTTAGAGATTTGCGGGGTAGATATCGACTTAAAGTAGGGACTTTATTTCTTGTTTATATGGCAGCTTATAGTAGTGGACGAATTTGGATTGAGGGATTACGGACTGATAGTTTGATGTTAGGGCCACTGCGAATTGCCCAATTTGTGAGTTTAGCTGGAATTTTGTTGGGGTTAGCAGGTTTGGCTTGGCTATATTTGTTGAAGCGACCTTTACCTGATATATGGCCTTCAGAGAATAAGTATAGGGAGGAACAGACACAGAAAGAGTGAAATGCTAGTAATGAGTAAGGCAGAAGGCAGAAGGCAGAAGGCAGAAGGGGAAGGCAGAAGGCAGAAGTAAGAAGGAAAAATTGCATGGCGATAGTCTTTGACATCCTACTTCGTTTCTTATTGCCCCAAACAATTTTCACCACCCCTGTTGACGGTGCAGGGCTAATTCTTTGTCATCAGAGAATATTTACAACTCTATATTTTTGGTTAACTAATTCTAGCAAGATTTAGGAAATTTCAAAGAATGAGGACTTACGCACGGACACTAAATCAAGTGAGGACGCTATTCGGAGCTTTGCGGAGCGCAAATGCCATTCACCCCTACATATGGCGTGTCAAAGGTTAATTTGCATAAGTCCTGAGGATACAATTTTTCTAAGCGTGACAATAAATTGACCCTGCGTTGACGGTGAGGTATTATACCAGTTTGATAAATGTTTGCGACGAATCTCTTTTACCTGTTCCCTGTTCCCTGTTCCCTGTTCCCTGTTCCCTGTTCCCTGTTCCCTATAACTAGAGTTTGTAACATTATTTTTTCACGCTTGGTATTAAACTCGCAAAAGAAAAGATAAAAAAAGCTCTAGACAGTAAGTCCAGAGCTATACCAGGGTCCATCTACCATTCCTTTTCTCTGAATATAGGTACTAACATCAGGAAAAATCACAGAATACTGAAGAAAATTTTTTGACTAATATAATAAATGAATAATACAGAAAGTCTTGAACCAGCAGTCTACATTGTAGGGGCAGGTCCAGGAGACCCCGAGCTATTAACGGTGAAAGCTTATAATCTCTTGGCGAAAGCAGATGTAATTCTATATGCAGATTCTTTAGTACCTAAGCAAATGTTACGAGTTGTACGTCCTGATGCTGAGGTTATTGGAACGGCAAATAAAACTCTAGAAGATATTCTGCCTTTAATGATAGACCGAGTGAAAAAAGGTTGTTCTGTAGTGCGTCTCCATTCTGGAGATCCAAGTTTGTATGGGGCGGTTTATGAGCAAATGCAGCTTTTGGCAGAGGCAGAAATTGATTTTGAAATTGTGCCGGGAATTAGCGCATTTCAGGATGCAGCAGCTAAGTTAAAAGTGGAGTTGACTGTACCTGGGTTGGTGCAGACAATCATATTAACTAGGATTAGTGGAAAAGCTACAGGAGTTCCTTCTAGTGAAGAGTTGGGTAGTTTGGCTGCTCACGGAGCAAGTTTATGTTTGTATTTGAGCGCTCGTCATGTTTGGGAAGCACAACAAAAGTTGATAGAACATTACTCTCCTCAAATACCTATTGCGATATGTTATCGTCTGGGATGGCCTGATGAACAAATTTGGGTTGTACCTTTGGAGAAAATGGCTGTTGTTACTGAGGAGAAGCAGTTAGTTAGAACAACTCTTTATGTGATTAGTCCAGCGTTGGAGAAAGTGGAAAAAGTAGGGCGTTCTGGTCTTTATAATCCTCAACATACTCATCTGTTTCGAGGAAGCAGGGGAGTGGGGGAGTAGGGGAGTAGGGGAGTAGGGGAGTGGGGAGAAATTAAAAAATATATATCTTCACAGGTTAGCGAGCAAGACAACCCAAAAATAATTATAACGGGAGCAAGATGCTCCCACTGGTTATACCATTACAATGCACCACTACCAATTAGACTTGTCGCTTTATAACTATAAAAAACTGGTAAACCCTTATCATGTAAGGATTTTAGCAATTTCCATTCAAAAATTCTGGAATTATTACTGTGTCTTAATTTGAGCGATTTTTTCCATCTATTTAGCGACAACTCTATTAATTTTTATAGCAATGTGCACTTGCATATTTGCAAATTACAGGAATTGTCCAATAGCTAAAATCTTATATTATAGGCAATTTATTCCCCCAAATGAGCTGTTGCCAGATGAGCTGTTGCCTGCGCGCAGCGCTATATATCTTACTTATTAGGTATTTAAGAAAAAATGTCTTACAGCGATTTTACATTAGAAAAAATTAAACAAACTTTTGAAATTAATATAAGAGAAGAACAAAACTATTTTGCAAATATATCGCCATTACAACCAAGTAAATTATTAACAGAAATACTGAACTATAACGTAGCGATCGCCCTGGCAAGTAATAGTGAAAAAGCTCGTTTCCTGACGGAATGCTCCGCAAACGGAAATGATAATTGCGCCAATATTAATAGATATCAAAAGACAAAATCAAGAACAAATTAATATATTTTCAGGCATAGATTTTACAGTCGAACCAGAAACAGGATTAAAGGGAAGTTGTGACTTTTTAATCACGAAATCTTCGGAAATGTTAATCGTAACAGCTCCAATAATTGTGATTGTTGAAGCGAAAAAAGAAAATCTCAATTTAGGATTAGGGCAATGTATAGCTGAAATGATAGCTGCTAAAATTTTTAACCAAAAAGAAGGCAACAATATAAGCACAATTTATGGAGCAATTACATCTGGAACTAACTGGCGATTCTTGCAACTTCAAGAACAAAATATTATTATAGATTTAACCGAATATTACCTAAATCAAGTTAATCTAATTATGGGAATATTAACAGCTAGTCTGACTACTTAAAAAAATACAATTAAATGAAAAGTATATTTCCGATAAGTTATACCAATCAAAAGTAACGCTGTACTTAGGTAATACTTCAATTATTAAGTAACTAACACAGGCCGAATAACCTTATATTTATGAT
This sequence comes from Okeania sp. SIO2B9, assembly GCF_010672505.1. NCBI lineage: Bacteria > Bacillati > Cyanobacteriota > Cyanophyceae > Oscillatoriales > Microcoleaceae > Okeania > Okeania sp. SIO2B9. The sequence goes on from NZ_JAAHGK010000368.1 coordinate 5,623, forward strand.
TGCACAAAATACTCGTATTGGCATTGTGGGCGCAGGAACAACAGGAACCTATTTAACTTATTTATTAGCTAAAAAAGGTTATCAAGTTGACTTATTTGAAAAATATCCTGCTCCCCGTACTGATGGCTGCGGTATCCTCTTAATTTCTCCAGGAATGCAAGCAATTCATCAGGGAAACCCAGAATTATGTTACCAGTTAATCGAAAAAGGTGTACCTGCAAAAACCTTTGAATTTCGTAACTTCAAAGACGAAGTTGTCAAGCAAGAACAGGTAGAATATGAAGAGAAAGAGATTCCTGGAATTTTAATCCATCGTAAAGCTATCTTAGAATCAATTCTTGCCTATTTGCCCGAATATTGCCTACATTGTAACGCTTGTTTTAGCCAT
>NZ_JAAHGK010000369.1:0-6005 GCF_010672505.1 Okeania sp. SIO2B9
TAGAAAATAATAACTGCTACTTCAAATAAGCCATAGCAAACCGATCAACACCCTCAATATCCGGAAAAATCTCAACCCCACAATAAGCTCCATTATCCTGCAACATTTCAGCAACCTTATCCCCTTGCCCACTCATCACCTCCACCAACCAAACACCACCAGAAACTAAATATAGTGGAGCTGTTTCAATCAAAAATCTAATAAACTCTAGGCCATCAATACCACCATCAAGAGCAAGATGAGGCTCATGTTTCCTGACTTCTGGTTGCAAAGTAGAAACCATATCGCTAGGAATATAAGGAGGGTTAGCCACCATTCCACTCACTTTACCTCGCAAATGCTCCAATGGTTCCCACCAAGAACCTTGACAAAAATTTATCTTGTTCCCTAAACCCAATTTTGTCCCATTCTGTCTAGCAATAGCCAAAGCTTCTGAACTACAATCCACAGCATAGATAGAAGCATCTGTCAATACTTCTGCCAACCCAAAAGCGATCGCCCCACTACCAGTTCCCATATCTACCCAAATTCCTTGTTGAAGATGGGAAACACTATTAGTAGCTGCTACAACCAGATCGATTAAACACTCTGTTTCTGGCCTTGGTATCAAAACCCCAAAATCCACCTCCAAAGAAAAATTCCGCCAATAAGTAACCCCTATTAAATATTGAAGCGGAACCTTTTCATTTAAACGTCTATACCAAAGATTATTCAACTCAACTAAAGAAAGCCTCATTGAAATATTAGGCCAATCTTTAAAAGACTCTAAACGAAGCGTTAATCGATCTAGTCCAGCAAATTCTTGCAACAACCAATCAACCTCAGCAACATAGATACCTGCCTTTAAACCATCACTCTGAGCACTGCGATACCATTGCCAAAGGTCTAGACCTGAAACTACACACTCCGAAGAAAAGTCCATTAATCGCGATCGCTGAAAATTGAAATTTTAATTTATTAATTACCAGATTGTTTTAACTGTTGTACAAACTCTAAAGACTCCCTGGGAGGAATAAAAATAATTTTTTCTAAGAAAGGATCGTCATCTTTCTCCAGGGCCTTAATTACACCTTCAAGATTCACAACTTCAATTTTCACAGAAGAAAAAACATCAGGTTGTTGAGTCTTAGCTCGCTCCAACATTCCCTGCAAATCTTCCTTATTAAAAAACATAGGAATAACTTGTTGTTCCCCACGTTGAATAGTTAAATATCCACCATCAGGTCCACCTTTAGCCATAAATAAAGGTACTCCATTGAACTGGTTAACATCCTGACCATTTTGCTCAAGTAAAATCTTCGCAGATTCAACCTGCCTCTTAATTGGAACATAAGCAAACTGTAGCTTTTGCTGATTATTCTGACTAGATTGGCTCATTTCATAAACTTCACCCAGAGATACAGGCACTACCTTAACCGTAGCTGCCAAATCAGGATTTTCTCCTTTTAATTTTTCTACAAAAGCATCTGCATCACTCTTACTAATAAAAACCCCTGCCACAGAAGAATTTTCATTACCTTCTTTTTTGATAGAAGCTACAAGAGGAGAGCCATTTTGATCGGTTATTGTAAATACAGGCACAGGAGTTAACTTCTGCAAGACTTCTTCTGCAGATAGCGCTAATGCAGACATATCTTTGACAGAAGGTCTTATCAAAGTGCTAGTTACTATTCCTAACACTACACTTAGGCGAATTAATGATTTCATAGATTCTCCAAATTATTTAAAATAATGCAGCAAAAATAAAAGTTATGAACATCAAATAACTTACAGATAGACATGAAAATATCATGTTAATTTGTTCAATAAGCCACTAATAAACATGATTTAATCTTTTTAAGATTTAACTATCACATCAATCATCAAAATATTTATTCCATAGTTTACTAAGATATCCTGATTTTTTTACCGTTTTAAAAACATATTTAGCTGTGATTAATTAATAATTCAATAAAATCATTATTTTTGGAAAAATTAAATTATGGAATTGAGCGATTACTTGATCTCAAACAGTATTTTAATTAATCATAAAAATAGTTTAATTTTATGCTTTTAATTTCACTGAATTATAAATTTTACGAAAATTGTTATTTTAGATAAAAGCTAATCTATGATTAATTTACCACATTAGTAAATTGACAACCATAGGAGTATGATTGATGGAAAAACAGTTATAACTGTAGTTGATTATAACACAATTTTTTCATTTGCTTAAGCTAACAATAAATAAAAACATAGTAGTTTACAGATACTTAAGACATAGTCTTTCTCCTAAAGGAGGGTTAAATTATAAATTATTCAATTCTAGGTTAAGCTATCGACTAAAATTCAAAATTTTTTGCCTCATCCAACGGAATGTATAGATTAATTTTCAAAACTATAACTACATTGAGAATAGGAAAGCATGTCGCTATTAGCGTTCAGCACTCAGCTTTTTAACAAACGAGGGAGTGTATCTGTTTATATAACCCATTTGGTATTAATGTCTGCGACCCGCTTTTTTTTTACCAGGAGTCAGGAGGACTGAGTCAGGAGATGGAGAGAAGACATAAGGGAAAAGGCGGATGTGAACCCGCGTCTCGCCATGGGAACGCCGACCAAGAGAAGGGAACGGGCACCAAGCAGATTGAAAAATACTCTCTACTTCCCTATATCCCCGTCTTCCCATATCTTTTTAAATAGATATCAAATGGGTTCTATAGTTGTTTTAATTTGAGTAGACTACAAAGACTAAGTAACTGTGCAAAATTAATTTAATATTTTGGACCTAAGGAACATAGTATATGATTGAAAATAGAGACCAGGGAACAGCGAAAAGTTATAAATCTATTTGATAAGCCGGACTTAGCTCACTAGAATATTAGCCTAGTGACTTTTGAAAACTTATAGCAATGAGCGCTCAGGTATTTACAATGTCCAGCTCAAAGTGCAGTAAGCGAAAAGGTGTACAAAAAATAATGTGTAAATATGCCAGCGCACATTGCTATATCTACTAACTATTAGACATCTGGTAAAAATCCAAAATCAAATCAATTATCGTACAGAAATTATCAGTTATTTCCCCCTCCATACCTATTCCCTATTCCCTATTCCCTATTCCCTCTTTTCTGGAGATGTCTATTGGGATTTATAGCAATAGTTAGTAGATTAGGACTTATGCAGATGATGATCCCAATAAGGGAAAATGTTTTTCCCACTGTTACCAATTTATTATTCCCTGCTATAGACAAAAATCAGGCAAAAAAAGTCCTTAAATCTATACAAACAGAGGTTTTGAGATCAAAAAGGTATAAATCCAGTAGCGATAAGGATTTTAGCCATTTTTATGGCTTTGACATTTTTTCCTTGCCTGGACTGACTGTTCCTAGGTCATGCTACGCAAACAGCTACTTTATATCAGATAAAATGTCTAAAGACCACTAGATAAGTAGAGCTAAACTTTAGAAGATTAGAAGATTTCATCTCAGCAAGGTATAGCCGGGGTAGACAAGATGCCCAAAAAAGTTTTATTTAAATTTCTGTGCTTCAGGGTGAGGTTTTAAATGTTTATACCTAATTTATTTGTAATTCTGTAATTATCGGGATGACAGGATTTGAACCTGCGACATCCTGCTCCCAAAGCAGGCGCGCTACCAAACTGCGCTACATCCCGGTTGAACTATAAATTTATTATAGCTCAATTTTCACAAGTTGTGCAAAAAAATTCAAAAAAAATTTTACACCAAACAAATTTGCCCATATATTCAGGAAATTTTTAGGAACAAAAATCCTTGAATCATTATCTCTAGATTTTAGATTCTACAGGAGCATCGCACTAGAAATAATATACCAATTGAGTTTTTACAGGAGACAAATTTAAAGTATCCTCAAAACTTAGTTAGTATCTAAGGCCTTTAAGCTACCCATATAAACGTTAATCAACCTTCTTGACTAACTAATAATACATTCTGCATATATTTAAATAAGTTAAAAGTGAGAAAAATGCCCATGCTAAAAAAATCTAAATTCTAGATTTATTAGAATATTATTTGGTTAATCATAATTTTGATCCAATCAAAAACAGCTAATCTGGATACCAGAACATTCCTTTAATTCCCTCTGGGTCAGAGATAAAACCTAAATTGTGGTAAAAATCAACAACATGAGGGTCAGCAAATAAGGTGATATTGCTGATATCCTCGCTACGAAGTTTTTTGATGATGTACTTCATCAATGCTTTCCCCAAGCCCTTGCCTTGGACATCAGGATGAACAACTACATCCCAAAGAGTGGCATTAAAAGCATGGTCTGATGTTGCTCTGGCAAAGCCAATCAGTCTTTTTTGACTGCCTCGCATCTGCCACATAGAGACAACAAGAAAACTATGTTGAATGGCCTTTTTTACTTTGCGTAATGGGCGGCGAGACCAACCAACAGCATTACAGAGTTCTTCAAGTTCATATATATCTATGTCTCGATCTGTACTAAAAAATATACGTCCATTACTTCTATTAGGTGAACGAACAGCTTGAGAAGAAGCCTTTCCTTCCCCAATAGTAGTGTATCCCTCATAATCTGGATTTTGAGGGTGAGATGTTGGCTCAGAGCCGCTAAACAAATTTTTCCAAAAACCCATGCAGGCGTGGTTAAGTTAGTAGAAGTTGGATGACATTATTAGATAGTATATATCCCGTTCCCTCTCTTCGATTATGGCTCCGGGTTTAAAATCATCAACACTAGAACTGCTAAAGCGCTTCAACCGAGCGTTTCCACAGTTTTATGAGCAATTTGTAAGTAGTGATATCCAACTGCAAAATTTGAAGTTAGCATATCAACTGTATAAAAGTAAACAAGCTGTAATAGAACTAAAACCAGAAGGCAGCAAAAGTGCCCTGCACTTTACCTACCGAAATCAATCATTTTTGCTCAGTGATATTTTTGGGGTCTTAGCTGCCTATGGACTAACTATTCATAGCCTCAGTCTTTATGGACAAATTTACCCACCGATGTTGGTCTTTATCAAATTAGTAATATCTAGGGGGGGCAAAGCACTAACAGAGAAAACCTCAGAAAATGTTTGTCGTGCCATCCAAGAATCACTGGCAGGCCGTTTCGAGGTAGAAGAAATGTTAGCTGTAGAGTTTAATCTAGATAGTGGTTTAGAAGAAGTAGCGACAGAATTTTATGTCGATCCTGTATTTCATCTACCAGCACTATTGATTGAAGCAGATAATCAACCAGGTCTATTCTATAAAGTTATGTATGCCATCTGGCAAGAAGATTTGTTAGTAGTTAACGCCAACCTATTAGTTTGGCGTGGGCGAACTCGTCTTATTCTTTATCTTTTGGGGCCTAATGAAAGTTTGATTCCAGAATACTTAGGCCAAAAAATTGCTGAAGGTATGCGACAAAGATTGATGGGAGAAAGATACTAATGTGTAGAAATTAAACATGAAGTGGTGAAAGAAATTATTACCGAAATTACCAAAGGTAAAAATAACAACCAAAAAGGCAAAAGGAATCTAAATACAGCAGATTTGATCAGGCGTGAGTATCCAGTGCGGACTTCTTGCCTGTTATGGGAACATCTGTTAGGGGAGCTTTGAGTTAGCAAACGTTAATATTTGTATCTCATGTACAACCGAATCTGCTGTATCAGAATTCTGTACTCTAATCCAGGAATTAAAACACCCTGGCTCTCTTTAACCAAAGCTGTGTTGTACGTGGAGTTGACATACTCCACTCCCTGAAGTGACCGTCTCTGGGAAAAGTGGGAAAAACATTTCTCTCTTTTATGTCCTAACTTACCTATAGGAATTACCCAAAAAACAAAATTATAGGCCATTTGTAGGGGTTGACGGCCGTTAACCCCTATTATTAAGTCTATCCATTACCCACATCAATTCCCATTTATCCTGACTTGGTCTTCCTGATTCCTAAATCCTACCCTCAGGGCAAACGCATCTCGTCAATAAACTAGGGGTAATTATCAATAAACCGGGTTTTATTGCGCTTGTTGACAATAG
>NZ_JAAHGK010000037.1:0-14490 GCF_010672505.1 Okeania sp. SIO2B9
CAATGCCCAATTTTTTGAGTTAAAAAGACGGGGGAAATATTGAGTTTAATAGTTGCGGGGGAACGTAGTGGGGTTGGTAAAACAACTATTAAACTCAATATTTCCCCCGTCTTTTTAACTCAAAAAATTGGGCATTGCTGAATTAAGGTATGAAAGTAGGTTTATAGGGAACACTTAACTGGGAACAGGGAAAAGTTAATATTAACAAGTAGTTCAAACCATCCAAAATAAAAAATCCCAAATACAAAATTATCAAATCATACCCAGAATCAGCAACGCCAAAAATTGAAATCAGGAAACACCTTCCTCTTCATAAATTTCATGCTCTCGGTGAATAAAAACTTCTGCCAACGCCTGATAAGCTTCTGTCCAAGCAGATATAACTTCTGGCGTAGCTGCCTCTCCCAAAACATCCTGCATAGCTTGCAACATACATTCTCCCACCACTGGATATTGTTCCGGTAGTACATGAGTTTGCACATGGCGGTGAGCAATTTTTTCAACCATTGATTTTAGACCAGCCAAATTATCAATATGAGCAGCATAACTATAAACTGCAGTAGCTAACTTTGCAGGTTGAGATCCATCAGCTTGAGCAGACATATTAAACTGGGATTTGATTTCAGGATGATTTTCAAACATTATTTCATACATCCGAGTAGTAATTTGTTTTCCCTGTTTTTTCAGCACTGGTGCGGTAGATTTGACAATATTAATTGTTTGTTGACTGACCATATATATTGTTAATAATTTGATACCAAAATAATTTTACCTTTCGATAATTTGTTATCGAATTAAATCAACTTTTTCTTTATACATATAAAGTCAAAAAAAATAAGCAGGTAGGCGCGAATAAACGTCACTATGTAACGAAATGTTTATGCACCTCATATCCTTGAGATTGCTTCCTTCCATTCTGCTCCAATCGCAATGACGTAGTTGTAAATTTTCCCACCTACCTACTTATGGTGTTGCTGATTTGAGGTATGAAATTAAACTTTAGGTAAATTTTAAGCCAAAACAAGGCATTGCTTAGGGGTGGGATGAATATAAGTGGGGTGGGTATCCTGCCTGCCCAAAAATATCAGGAACGGGCAAATATCAGGAACGGGCAAGATGCCAATTCCACTTCCACAGTGCAAATTATATAAGACTTACGCACCTGCAACGTATTTTAGTCATTGCCATCGACAGGGTTTGCGTAGCAGTCCGGAACGGAAAGCAATCTCAAATCCTAGTTTTTCCTATCTCATAGGTAAGTCCTATATTTCTCCCTGTTGCCTGTTGCCAGATGAGTTGTTGCCTCTTTTCTGGAGATGTCTATCATAACCAAAACTAAATTTCACAGACATATTCGCTCCGTTGCTGAATCAACTTTGCTACTAAACCAGTCCAACCAGTCTGATGACTCGCCCCTAAACCCGCACCATTATCGCCGTGAAAATATTCATAAAACAAAATTAAATTTTGCCAGTGGGGGTCATTTTGGAATATTTCTGTGTCACCATAAACTGGAGATTTTCCATTTTCATCCTTGAGGAAAATTTTAATTAGTCTCGCTTCAATTTCTAATGATACTTCCCATAAATTCATCATCCGACCTGAACCTGTCGGACATTCCACTCGAAAATCTTCACCTAAATAATTATGAAATCTTTGCAGAGATTCTATCATTAAATAATTAATTGGAAACCAGATTGGACCCCGCCAATTAGAATTTCCTCCAAACATTTGACTGGTAGATTCGGCAGGTTCATAATCAACTCTATATTCTTCTCCATTCGCATTAAAAATATAGGGATTTTCGGCATGGAAATGAGATAAGGAACGAATACCATAATCGCTGAAAAATTCATTTTCATCTAACATTTTTTCGAGGATTATTCGTAGGCGTTCGGGACTAACAATTGCTAATAAACGTTCTGAGTCAATACCGCAAGCTTCCATACAAGCAATATTGGCGCTAAGGTCTATCCTATTTGCCATAAACCATTTTACCCGTTTCTGGAATTTAGGTAATTGTTGTAAAGTTTCTGAGTCAATAATTGCCACAGCAAATAATGGAATTAATCCTACTATTGAACGGATTTTTATATGTATATCTTCTTTATCTGGTTGGTGGAGAACATCATAATAAAAATTATCAGTTTCATCCCAGAGTTGAGTCCCATCTGAACCTAAATGATTCATGGCATCAACTATGTAGAGAAAATGCTCGAAAAATTTAGAAGCAATATCTTCGTATACTTCATTTTCTTTGGCAAGTTCCAGAGCAATAGTTAACATATCTAGACAGTACATTGCCATCCAACTTGTACCGTCTGATTGTTCAATATGACCTCCGGTTGGTAACTCTGAACTCCGGTCAAATACTCCAATATTATCTAAGCCTAAAAAGCCTCCTTCAAACACATTATTCCCCTCAACATCTTTCTGATTTACCCACCAAGTAAAATTAAGTAAAAGTTTTTGAAATACTCTTTCGAGAAACTTGCGATCGCTACGACCATAAAGTTCTTTTTCTATTTGATAAACTCGCCAAGTTGCCCAAGCATGAACGGGAGGATTTACATCACTAAAATTCCATTCATAAGCTGGTAATTGACCGTTGGGATGCATAAACCATTCTCTGGTTATTAGGTCTAATTGACGTTTAGCAAAATCAGGGTCAACTATTGCTAAAGGTACGGCATGAAATGCTAAATCCCAAACAGCATACCAAGGATATTCCCACTTATCAGGCATGGAAATTATATCGTCATTAAATAGATGAACCCACCCATAATTTCTAATATGTTTACGGTTTTCTGATACTGGCGGTTGGGTAGGGTCGCCTTTTAGCCATTCTTCGACAATATAATGATAATATTGTTTTGTCCAAAGTAGTCCGGCAAAGGCTTGACGCTGAATATTACGCCATTCATCCTTCATTTTACAAGGGGAAAGACGCTGATAAAATTCATTTGCTTCTTGAATTCTGGTTTGAAAAGTTTCTTCAAATTCTGTGTCTAAAGGCTGTTTAATTTCTGGGGAGTTAGCAAGTCTCAATTTAACAATTTTAGTTTCACCTGGTTCTAGTTCTAGACGATAATGTGGAGAAAATTTAGTTCCATACATCTCTGGATTAATGGCATTTTTTTGACCGTTAACTAGATAATTATTGATGCCGTCTTTGGTATAAAGAGAATCATTTTTTTCTCCAAATAAAGTTTGTTTATTAGTTTCATTTTCTGTGAAAAATAGTTCCATTGTCTGAGGAAAATAAAACCACCTTTTTCCTAAAGTTGGATGCTCTGCTTCAATCAAACCAGGATTAACTTTTTTGAGGAGAGGTTTTTGGGATTTATTATCCCAAGACCAAGTATTTCTAAACCAGAGAGTGGGTAATAAGTGTAACGTCTTAGTTTCTGAACCTCGATTATTGACTGTAATTTTAATTAAGATATCTTCTGTTGTTGCTTTAGCATATTCGACTAAAACATCAAAATAACGATTTTCTGCAAATATTCCTGTGTCGAGTAGTTCGTATTCTGAAGATTTGCGGTCGCGCTGTTGATTTTCTGCTACTAAGTCAGCATAAGGATAAGCACTTTGAGGATATTTATAAAGTGCCTTCATGTAACTATGACTGGGGGTATTATCTAAGTAAAAATAATATTCTTTAACATCTTCCCCATGATTTCCTTGACTTCCCGTTAAACCAAAAAGTCGTTCCTTGATAATAGGATCTTCTCCATTCCAGAGAGCGATCGCAAAGCACAGTCGTTGATGATTATCTGAAATACCACAAATACCGTCTTCTCCCCATCGATAAGCACGAGAAAGAGATTGTTCGTGAGAAAAATAATCCCAAGCAGAACCATCTTCACTATAGTCTTCTCGTACTGTTCCCCATTGTCTCTCACTCAAGTATGGCCCCCAACGTCTCCAGTATGCTTCATGGTTGAGGTCTGCTTCTAATCTTTGTTCTTCTTGAGTAAATAGGTTATTGTTTTGAGTATTCATCATCATTAATATTTCGGAACAGTTGAAAATATCAATTTATTATAATTTTCCTCAACTATCTGTAACACAATAACTATTTCTAAATCAGGGAATAGGGAACAGGGAACAGTGGTAAAAGCTTTTTCACGATCAACTCGATGAGCATTATCTTTTTCTTTACGGGTTTAATACCCCCCCATCTATACGATGTTTACAATTAGTTGGGTTATAAAACATGAACAGGACTTACGCACAGACATTAAATCTAATGAGGGCGAACGCCATTCGCCCCTACATATGGCGTTTTCAAGGTAAATTTGCTAATTCCTGATGAAGTGACTTATCGAGGACTATCCCCATCCATTTTTTCCTTCTCTCCTAGATAACTAAACACCTTCTTCCTTCTTCCTTCTCTCCTAGATAACTAAACACCTTCTTCCTTCTTCCTTCTTTTATCTATTGAGATTATTTTTTTCTTCCAGTTCTTTCACTTCTTTTTCTAGGAAAAAGTTGAGAAAAGTCCTAATTCCAGCAACTGCTGCTAACTTTCCAAGATCGCTCCAACTTGGAGAGATGGCAGTTCCTACTATATCAGCAGCTAACAGAAATTCTAAAGCTAGAACTAGGGAAATACCTAAGTCGAGTCTAATTCTTCCCTCTTGTGCAAAAAGCTGATTATTTTTCCGTCTGTGCCACATTTGTGCTAGTGCTTTTAGCACTGCAAAGGCAATAATAAAAACTGCAACTGCCTCAATAAAAATCTTCAGAATAAGGACAAACTCATCTAAAAAAATCTCAGCTAATTCTATTATATTTGTAGCTAGATAAAAATATATCATTGAAAATAGATTGAGTAGATTCATTTTCCAGTATAGCGATCGCGTATTTTTCTAGATAGCAAATTAACAAATTATATCAAATTCGGTTAAACAGTTATAGAATGGTTAAGTCTTTAGGAGTCAGGAGTCAGGAGTCAGAAGAATCACAAAGATGAGCGTAGTTATGACGATTGAATATTTTTTTATGTCCAATTCCCTCGGATTTGATCTTAAAACCCGGTGTTGGTGATTTGAGGTATGATATCAAATCCGGTTAAATACCCTCACAATCAATAGACATCTCCAGAAAAGAGGCAACAGCTCATCTGGCAACAGGCAACCCACCCCTCGCCCCTCCCCCTCCTGGGAGGGGAATAATTGATAATTTATGGATAATAATTGATTTTATTTTTGATTTTTACCAGATGTCTAATAGCTTAAAACCCTGATTATTACCTTATTGGATCTATATGCAATTAGGCGGATTTAATATGATATCATGTCCGGATAATTACTGATAGAACTCCGTTCCGCGCTCCGCGTTAACGTTTGCGGTAGCATTCCGTAAGGAAAGTTGTGCGCCAGCAAACAAAAAACTTTCTGCTTCTACTCCTCTTTCTTCTTCTTTCTTCCCTACTGACTCCTGACTCCTGACTCCTGACTCCTAAGTCATTAAGATTAATATCACTCACGCGCTTCAGCAACCTCTAAAACCCAATATCATCCAGAGCAACCTGAGCTGCTTCATATAATTCTTCATCAGACACATATCGCCAGTCTGTATCTCCAATTTCCTGATAAAAAGTCTGGTCATAAGCACGAGTTTGAATAACCACTGGCATCGGTACCGCATGACCTAATACCAAAGCTTGTTGTTTAGAATCCAACTTTGCTAAAACAGACCGTAAACTATGACCGCCAGAAACTCCTGTAAAAATAGAATCTATATCCTTATCATCATTTAATAGAGCTGTAATTCTTGTACCAATTTGAGACATAACTTCTGCATCTATCCCGGAAGGCCGCTGGTCTACTACCAATAAAGTTACAAAATATTTCCGCATTTCTCTAGCTATTGTTCCAAAAATAGTTGAACGTACTATTGCGGGGTCGAGAAAACGGTGAGCTTCCTCAATAGTTATAACTAATGGTTGAGGGCGATCGCTCGGATTTTTAGAACTCAAAAATTTATCAGCTTTCCGCACATAACTATTATGAATTCTGCGAGTAATCATATTAGCAGCTAACATATAAGAAAGCATATTTGATTGGGAACCAAATTCAATAATAACGTGTTTACCAGCATCCAAAGATTCTAAAATTTCTTCAATATAATTATTAGTATTTTTTGTCTGCATATATTTCAGATTATCCAGTCGCAATAACTTTCTTTGTAAAGACATTATTGAACCTTTGTGACCCCTTTTCTCATCACAAAATGTTTGGATATCTTCATTAGTCATTTCTAGCAATTGAGAAATCCAAGACTTACCAAATTCACTTCTGAGAATATTTGCACTATCAATACTTGCCTCAGATAAATTTAATTCCCGTTGCACCAACCCAATATCTTCTACCTCAATTTGGTTATAACTTAAATACAATTCTCGTGCATCTCGCACCCCTCTACGTTTAGTCGCTTCTGGGTCGAGAGTCCAAAGTTCCACTCGTTCTGGAAACAATTGTTTTAAACCTTTTACCGTATTAACTTGTTTTCCTTCCGCCATTGCTTCCCAACCATATTCAGAGTGCATATCAAAGATTAAATTTACAGCAGCTCCTTTACGAATAATCCCAGATAAAAGTAAACGAGTCAGAAAAGACTTACCTGTTCCTGACTTGCCAAAAATGCCATTACTCCGTTCTACAAATCTATCTAAATCTAAACAAACAGGTACATCCATATCAATAGGTTTACCCACAGCAAAATTGCGCCGACTCTGGTCATCTTCTCTACCAAAAACCAGACTAAAATCTCTCTCACTTGCGTCAAATACTTGGGAAAAATGACTAGGAATAGTTTTCACTGGCATTAATTTAATTTCAGCACTGGTTTGAGCTTCAAAAGATGCTAGATTTTCTATAGATTGAGATTTTTTGTTATTGCTATTATCGTTATTAGCATTGAAATATACTGGGGATTTTTCTGAAGAAATAATTAACATCAACATTGGTGCAAGTTCGATCGTGCCGTAAGTACTACCTCCAGCTAAAACAGATTGCAAAAAATCATCTGTAGGTAAAGGAGGATTAATCATTATTCGTTCGCTGGATGTTCCTAATAAAACATCAGTTAACATACAAAAAAAGTGGGCGCGTACTCCTTTTACGACCAAAAATTTACCAACCCGCATATCTTCTACTAATATGTCTGGATGTAGTCGTACTTCTAGTCCTTGACTGAGAGAACCTTGAATTACTGAACCTAATGGTTGTTCAAAATCCATATAAATTACTTAATTACTTGAGAATGCTATATCAAGTTATACCATTTTTATTAGCTATTGAGAGGAATTATATCAAGTCTGGTAGCATCGGTATTGTAAGGGTAAGGAAGAAGGAATAAAGAAGAAGGCTTTAGTTATCTAGAACAGAAGACTTAAAAGTTAGAAAAACTTAAATTTTCTGTAGATATTCACGCTAACTTTTACACAAAAGCAATTCTTATCTATCAATTTTCAATTATTTATCCCTGTTCCCTGTTTCCTGTTATTTATTTTCTGGAGATGTCTATTTGATAAATGACTCAGCATTGATGGTAGGTATTCCTGCACATAACTTTTCCGGCGTTATTGATTTGAGGTATGATATCATTCAGGATAAGAGGGCGAGCAAAAAACTTTCTCCTTCTACTCGGGGTTTCTGATTCTTTCTTCCCTCCTGACTCCTAACTTCCCCTCCTGGGAGGGACGTGGGGGTGGGTTGACTCCTAAGTAATTAGGATTAATATCATACACGTGCTTCAGCAACGCCACTTTTCCAAGTATTTTCACAAGGCAGTTCATTAGACATATGGTAAAAATCAAAAATCAAATCAATTATCACACATAAATTATCAATTCTTTCTCCCTACTGCCTACTTCCTACTGCCTATTCCCTCATTTGGTGGAGATGTCTATTTTTCAACAAAGCCATAATTAATTATTAGACATCTGGTGAAAAAGATATAAACTTTTTGCAAGAGTAGGGAACAGGGAACAGCGGTGCGACCCCCCGTTGGCGACACACGCATCTGGTAGCGCACTCCTGTGAGGGAACAGGGAACAGGGAATAGATTTTCACACCTAAGATACGAAAAATGATTTTGTAAGTTACTGTTACAACTCTAGCTTATTTTAAATAAAAAGCAAGTTTATTTTCTGGAGATATCGGCGTTGCTGATTTTAGCTATGATTTGTATTTTTTGGCGATTGCTAAACTATATTAATGACAAATATTTGAGATTCTTCAGTTTTTATTTTCATACCTTGATTCAGCAACGCCGAGATATCTATTAATTGTTGACCCTTCCATGATAAAATTCAAATTACTGACTCCTAATTTTTTAACTACCAAAACTTCATGTCTGACAAAACTTATGAATTAATTCTGCGAAACAGTCGCTTATTGCAACCAACTCAACAAACAGAAATAGTAGATATCGCCATTGATGACAGTAAAATTGTTGCTATTTCTAAGGATATTCCAGCTTTTGCCTACCAAGAACTCGATCTTCAGGGAAAATTAGTCAGTCCACCATTTGTAGAATCTCACATTCATCTAGATTCTGCTCTCACTGCCGGAGAACCACGCTGGAATCAAAGTGGTACATTATTTGAGGGTATAGAAATTTGGGGTGATCGTAAGCAAGAGTTGACACTAGAAGATGTGAAAAAACGTGCTATTGACACTCTTAAACTCCAAGCTAGACAAGGAGTATTATTTGTTAGAGCCCACATCGATGTTAGTGAACCAAAACTAACAGCATTACAAGCACTTTTAGAAGTAAAATAAATTGTCAAAGATTGGATGAATTTACAAATAGTTGCTTTTCCCCAAGATGGTATTTATAGTAAAGATGAAAACCTCTCACTTTTAGAAAAAGCTTTACAATTAGGAGTGGATGGTGTGGGTGGAATTCCTCATTATGAATTTACGAGGGAAGATGGGGTAAAATCTGTGCATAAAATCTTTGAATTGGCAGAAAAATATGACTGTTTTATCGATATTCATTGTGATGAAATAGATGACGACCAATCACGTTTTTTAGAAGTAGTTGCTGCTGATGCTATTAGAACAGGTTTAACTTCACAAGTGACTGCTAGTCATACTACTGCTTTTGGCTCTTATAATAATGCTTATGCTTTTAAATTAATGAGTTTATTAGAGAGGTCTAAAATTAATTTTATTGCTAATCCTTTAATTAATATTACTCTTCAAGGTCGTACTGATACTTATCCTAAAAGACGGGGTGTTACGCGAGTAAAAGAATTATGGCAACGAGGAATAAATGTTAGTTTTGGCCATGATTGTATACAAGATCCTTGGTATACTTTGGGTACTGGTAATATGTTGGATGTGGCTTATATGGGCGTACATATATGTCAAATGACTGGAATCAAAGAAATTGATGCTTGTTATCAAATGGTTACTTGGAATGGTGCGAAAACTTTAGGAGTAGAAGATGGGTATGGAATTAAAGTAGGAAATCCAGGCAATTTGATAGTTTTAGATGTGGATAGTTGTTTTAATGCAGTTAGGAAACGTGCTACTGTAAAATATGTATTTTGTCAGGCTAAATTATTGGCAGAGACTATTCCGAAAACAATTAAATTTACTTCTTTTACTTAAGGGAAATATTTTTGATTATACTGTAGTTATTGTGTAATGAAAAAAATCAAGAAATAGACTAGAAATTTTGTGGTAAAACTACTTAAAAAAATTGGATAATTGATGATAAATCATACATCTTTTATGATGAGAATTTCATGATTAACTCTCAAACCCTTTGTTTGTAAATTATTTAGCCTTTTTTAGAAAAAAAATGCAATTTTTTTTTCACTCCAAAAAGCTGAAAATACTCAAAATTTTAGCAAACCTAGATAGACAAAGATCAGACCATTATTCCTGCCCTCTTCTTCCCGATTTATGAGATATAAAACCTGACTTATAACCTCGACAAAAATACTTTTTCAGCAAACCCTAATTACTAATTTAATTATGAAAAATATCGAAAAATATGTGGAATGTACGGCAGAATTAATCAATTTACCATTACAGCCAGAACACCTTCCCGGTGTAGTAGAAAATCTAGAAAAAATTGCAGCGATCGCTCAATTAGTCATAGACTTTCCCCTACCACCAGAAATAGAGCAAGCACCAAAATTTGACCCAGAAAAATTAGGGAATTGATATGGCTACAAAAACTAGTGGTGGTGGATTGTAATGGTCGTGCATTGTAATTATTTTTGTTACCAGACACAGCAGTAGGAGCATCTTGCTCCCGTACTCGCGGGCAGGATGCCCGCACTAGACATTGTTGATCTGCGTATACCATTACTATGCAGAACTACCCAAAAACTTTTTTACTTTTTTACCTATTAAACCAAAATGACTATCAAATTTAATGAAATAGATGCAATAGCGATCGCCACAGCTATCAAAACAGGGGAAAGCACAGCTCAAACCATAGTAACTAAATGCTTACAACAAATTAACCAGCACAACCAAACCCTCAACTGCTTCACTGCTATTACTGCAGAAACCGCACTTAACACTGCCAAACAAATAGACACAGAAATTGCTCAAGGCAAAAATCCTGGTATCCTAGCAGGCGTGCCCTTTGCAGTCAAAAATCTCTACGACATCGCAGGTATAATAACTCTCGCTGGAGCCAAAATAAACACCAAAAACCCACCCGCAACAGTAGACGCAACCGCCGTAGCTAAACTTAAACAAGCAGGCGCTATCCTCATCGGTGCCCTCAACATGGATGAATACGCTTATGGCTTCGTCACCGAAAACAGTCACTATGGCGCAACACCAAACCCTCACGACCTCACCCGCATCTCCGGCGGTTCCTCCGGTGGATCTGCTGCTGCCGTTGCTGCTAGTTTAGTACCCATAACTCTCGGTTCCGATACCAACGGTTCTATCCGCGTACCCGCCTCCTTATGCGGTGTATTCGGATTTAAACCCACTTATGGACGCTTGTCACGAGCAGGGGTTTTTCTGTTTGCTAGTAGTTTAGACCATGTCGGACCATTTGCTCGTTCTGTAAGAGACATCGCAACAGTTCATGATGTTTTACAGGGGTCAGATATTAGAGACCCAGTTTGTACCCATCGTACTCCGGAAGCTTGTTTGCCTCAACTCAATCACAATATTGAAAGTTTACGCATTGCAGTTGCTGACGATCACTTTGCCACAGGTGGGGAGCCAGAAGTTTTCGCAGCAGTGGAACAGGTGGCGACTGCATTGGGAGTAACTCGAAGGGTGACGATACCGGAAGCACACCGAGCTAGAGCTGCTGCTTATATTATTACTGCTACGGAGGGAGCTAATTTACATTTGGATAACTTACGCACTCGCCCCCAAGATTTCGACCCGGCAACTCGTGATCGCTTTTTAGCTGGCGCTTTAATTCCCGCAGACTGGTATATTCAAGCTCAACGTTTCCGCCGTTGGTATCAAGGTTGTGTTGGAGAAATATTTAAGGAAGTAGATATTATTCTGGCTCCCACTACACCTTGTGTTGCGCCACTATTGGGGCAGGAAAAAATGACTATTGCTGGGGAGGAAGTGTTGGTGCGTCCAAATTTGGGTTTGTATACGCAACCTTTGTCTTTTATCGGTTTGCCAGTTTTGTCAGTACCCATCCGTCGTACTAATGGTTTACCTTTGGGGGTACAAATTATTGCTGCACCTTATAATGAAGCATTGATTTTACGGGTGGCAGCATTTTTGGAAATGGAACAGTTAGTAGGACTAATATCAAATCCTCCTAATTGCACATAGATCTAATAACTTCATAATCAGGATTTTAAGCTATTAGACATCTCCTATCATAAAAAATCAAATCAATTATCACACTAGATATATCAATTATTTCCCCTCCTGGGAGGGGGAGGGGCGAGGGGTGGGTTCCCTACTGCCTACAGCAAAGCTGCCTACTGCCTCATTTGGAGGAGATGTCTATTGATTGTGAGGTTATTTAACCGGATTTGATATAAATTCATAGTTTTGGGAACTAGGAAACACAAATTCATCTTAAAGTGTATCTCATTATCCTGAAAAGCAGTGCATTTGTTTGTAGTTGTGCTTGAGCACCGCCAAAATGTCAGGTAGCACTAAAGAGCAACTACGAGCTGCTATTAAGTAGTCGTCAAAATAAATTTCTTAGTTGAGAGAGGCAACAGGCAATAGGCAATAGTAGGATGTGTAATTAATTTTGCTTATGCACTTATCACCGTTATCGTTGATAGCATTTATTTCACAGGAGAAGAAACCTTTGGTGGAACTGAGTTTGCGTTAGACATTGAAAATAACACCCTTTGGAGGTATTGGTAACGACAGAGTATTGGGACAAAACAATGATGATGTGTTGATAGGTCGTCGCGATAACGATTTCTGATCAGGAGGTGCAGGTAAGGATACTCTTGAAGGTGGTATTAGTCGCGATCGCCTTAATGGTAATGCAGGAAATGACCAACTCACAGGTGGTGGTAGTATAGACAGCTTTATCTTTAATACTAAAATACTAATAATGCGTTTGCATCAGAAGATTTGAGTGTAGATACAATTACAGACTTCCAGTCTAACAAAGATATAATTCTACTTGACAAAGATACTTTTACAGAAATAACTACTGCTACGGGAGGAAATCTTGGTGGTGAGTTTGCTACTGTAACAAGTAACCCTGAGACAAGTAGTGGTATTATTGTCTATGATTCTACTACAGGTGGTTTATTCTACAATGCTAATGGTAATGCAGCAGGTTTCGGAGATTGCGCTCAATTTGCTACTCTCCTTGGTAGTCCGGATTTGACGACAGATAATTTCGTTCTCAGATAGTATGTCTACGTAGTTTTTAGCAATAGTGGAACTATTGGGAGATAGAGAAGACAAGGGAGACATAGTTATCAAAAAACTTTTTGCTTCTTCTGGGAGGCAACTCGCTATTCTCTATCTTTTTCCTGTTTTTGGTTTCCTGTAAATCTGGTTAAAACCACGATTTTCACGTTGTTAGTTTACGAAGTATGGCGCTAGGCAAAACAACCACATTGCTAGTACTGTAACGTAGTACGTATAAAGCAGCAATCCACGCTTACGGTGCTAATTGCCACTACCTTCTCCGGTCAAAAGATTATTGAGGCTACTTTTTAAGTTCTTGGTTAATTATAACACATTTTTTTGACACCGAAATTTTACTATGATTTATAAGTTATACCAAATCCGATGACTATAGACCACAATATATTATTGAGAAAACCTTGATATATATGAATTGTAGTTAACTTATTTGTGGTCTAGCTAAACTGGATTTGGTATTATTAAGTAGTTGACTACTCCAGGAACTAAAGTCACGGAAATTCTTAGAATAAATATTGATTATTTGACTAAAAACATTGATGTTTTTGCCTCTTATTTAAAAAAAAATTAGGCTATTTTTGAACTAAAAAAATGTTTAAATATCACTCATTAAACTTAAAATCTTAGCTTAAAGGTAGAAAGCAAAAGTTATATCATGTCCGGTAGCATCGGTATTGTATAGCAAGGGTAGGGAACACCGGAGCTGGGAACAGGGAACAGGCAAGAATACTTAAGAGCAAGAAAAAAACTTAAATTTCCTGTAGATATTCACCTTTGGGTTTACACGAACGCGCCCCAGCGGACATGATATTATTTATTCCATTAAAAAGTAAAAAGTTATATAATATCAATACCCAGAATAATTATCGAATTAACATTATAATATTTTTATTACTGTAAACTAAGGCCGCCTAATTTAAAGCCAAAATATTGAATCTCAAAGAGTATAAATCCCTTGAGAAATAAAACCAGTATCATAGGTCACTTTATTTGAGTTTTTACGGCCTACACTTTCATCCTTTATCAACAATTAATGGGAGGGTTGAGAAGAGGTTATGCTAGTCAAACGTTGACAAATTTTACTGAAACTTTAGAAGCGTTTGTTACAGGAATTTCTTACAACTTTTTTTGTTTGCTGCAAGAGCATCAAGATGTTTTTGCAGAGCATAAAGCGAATCTGGGATTTGTTTGAGGATAGACTCAGGTATAATCTGCTTGTGATCAGAGATTGAAGTGATTTTATTTTACTTTTTTCCAAAAGTCCAGGTATCATTGATAGTCAATCAGTAAAAACCACAGAGATTGTTTGTAGTGGGTTAAGAAAGTGGACATTGGTGGCGGAGGATGTATAGCTTGTCAACTGCTACCATTTTTTTCTTTTAATTCTACTCATATCATAATCTACACTATTTGTCGCCATTGTTTAGATAATTGATATAAATCTGTGAGTTTAAACCATACTTAGTATAATTAATATTTACCCACCTGAATATTTTAAGTGTAAGTCCCACTAGATTAATGCTCAAAAAAGAATTAAGAAGCTCGCTGTTAAAAAAACGTCAGTCTATGTCGGAGACAGAATGGAGGGAAAAGAGCGATCGCCTTTGCCACCACTTAC
>NZ_JAAHGK010000370.1:0-5995 GCF_010672505.1 Okeania sp. SIO2B9
TGCTGCAAGTAACCATTTTTTTGTATTGAGAACAGCCTGTTATTTCAGGTGATTCCCCTCAACATATCCTATCAAAAAGTTTTTAATTTTTAGAGGTTATTGAGCATGAGTTATAAATAATATATATCTATAATATTTAATTGGCATTTAGAGAGCTACAACTAAATATTTCCAGGTAGAAACAATTTATCAAAATCTAATTCTTATTTACCCTATGATATATTAACCGATAGCTTGAGAGAATTAGTCACAGCATCAACAGACTGATTTCCATCTATTGTAAATAGCTGTTGACGTTCTTTGTAAAATTCAATCAGAGGTTGTGTTTGTTGGTCGTAGACTTTTAAACGATTTCTAATAGTTTCCTCATTATCATCTTGCCGACCCCTTGATAATAAGCGACCGACTAAAACCTCATCTGGCACTTGTAAATTTATGACCATCAAAGAATTACTAATTTCAGCTATTTCTTCTTGAGTGTCATTTCCATTTTTGCTTCCAGATAAAAGTTTTTCTACAAAATGTGCTTGAGCCACATTTCTAGGAAACCCATCTAGAACCCAACCATTTTGAGCATCATCTTTTTTCAGTCTTTCTTCAACCATGTCAAGGATTAGTCCATCGGGAACCAAATCACCTTTGTCCATATATTCTTTAGCTTGTAAACCCAGGGTTGATTTTTGTGCCACATTATTGCGTAAAATATCACCTGTAGAAATATGAGGAACTTGGTAAAATTCTGCTATTCGAGATGCCTGTGTTCCCTTGCCTGCTCCTGGCGGACCTAAGAATATCAGTTTTACCACTATTGCTTCACCATTCCTTCGTATCTTTGGGAGATAACGTAAGTTTGAATTTGTTTTGCTGTATCTATTGCTACACCTACTAGAATTAATAGAGAGGTAGCTCCTAATCCTCTAAAGGTAGGTACACGAGTTGCACTTTCTACTACCGTAGGGATAATTGCTACTACACCAAGGAAAATAGCTCCTAAGAAAGTCAACCTATTCAAAACTTTCTCTATATAATCGCTGGTAGTTTTACCTGGGCGAATGCCTGGGATACTTGCTCCCATTTTCTTCAAATTCTGCGACATATCCACTGGGTTCATAATGAGGGAGGCGTAGAAATAACTGAAGAATAATATTAGAACAAAGTAAAATAGAGCATACAACCAAGGAGTCGGGCCACTAGGACTGATAGAAGTAATAATCTGAGATAAAAGTGGATTGTTAGAAAACTGAGCTAAAGATACAGGTAATATGAGGACGGCAGAAGCAAAGATAATTGGCATTACTCCACCCTGATTTAATCGTAAAGGTAAATAGCTTTTTGTTTCCCGATAAAGTTTTCTACCTACTTGACGACGAGCTGAAAGTATAGGAATTCTGCGACTTCCCTCTTGTACAAAGACAATACCTACAATCATCACGAGGAATACCAGAAGCAGAATAATCGCACGACCTACGATAGCACGGTCTCCTCCTTCAAACAATTTAATAGTGTCGCCTAGTGATTGAGGTAACACAGCCACAATGTTGACAAATATCAACAATGATGCTCCATTACCAATTCCTCTTTCTGTAATTAATTCAGATATCCACATCACAAACATGGAACCTGCCGTAATTGCTAAAATAGTCTTAGCAATAAATAGAGGCCCTGGGCTAATCGCTACACTTACCGACGATCCATTGATATCTACAGATGAACTATTCAGAAATATTGCTAAACCAAAGCTTTGTAAAACTGACCATCCCAAGGCCACATAGCGAGTGATTTGAGAAATTTTACGACGTCCTGCTTCTCCTTCATTCTTCTGCAGATTTTCTAAACTGGGTAAGGCTGCTGTCATCAATTGAATGATAATCGAGGCATTAATATAAGGTATGATGCCCAATGCAAAAATACCTAATGCCGAGAAACCTCCACCAGAAAATAGGTCTAGAAATCCTGTTAAAGCCTGATTCCCGATACTTGCTTCAAAAGCTCCTCTATTTATTCCTGGTACTGGTAAGTACACACCTAAACGCACCAAAAGAAGCAAACCTATTGTCACTAGCAGTCGCCCCCGCAACCCTGCTGCTTGGGCCATCTGCAAGAATGTTTCTTGAGCAGTTGGTGCCTTATCTCTACTAATGTCCATATGTATTTGAGATTTATATTTTATATTTTTGATTTTAGCAAAATTAGGTAGAATCCTCCGCTTCTAGATATTTTATTTGTTTTATAATCAAGATTTTTTCTTCAACTAAAGCTTTTGAGGCTCTACTTGAGATAACCTAAAAAAACTAGAAAGTTTATCAAAATAATTGGGTCGCGCAACCCCACCTTTTAAGGCGAAATACTTTTGGAGAGTTGCTCACGCATCCCCGTTACAAAAATCACTTCTGACTTCTGACTTCGTTATTGGTTCGATCCTATTTGTTCACAACTACCACCTGCTGCCTCTATTTTGGAACGAGCTGTAGCTGTAAAACCTATAGCATGAACATTGAGTGCAATATTCAACTCTCCATCTCCGAGGACTTTGAGCGGTCCATCATTACTTGTAATAATTCCCGCTTCCATAAGAGAGGCAAGAGTTACCTCTGTGTTAGCTGGTAATGATGCCAACTTACCCACATTAATAATTGTATATTTTTTCCGATTTACCATCGGAAAGCTTTTTAACTTTGGCAAGCGACGATAAAGAGGATTTTGACCACCTTCAAAACCGGGTCTAGTACTGCTGCCAGACCGAGATTTTTGACCGCGCATCCCCTTACCACAGCTTGCACCTTGACCTGCTGATATGCCTCGGCCTAATCTACGAGGGCGTTTCTGAGAACCTTTTTTAGGAATTGCATCTTTTAATCTCATATTGTTTGATCTTGCTACCGATGAATTTGCCATTATTGACATCCTTCCGACGCTGCTCTACGAGACAGCACGGGTTCCCTAGCATCACTGATAGGGGCTTTCTGCTTCAATGCACCCGCCTTCCGGGATTTACTCCCAGAAGGTCTTACAGTCGCTCCACAGACTGACACTGCTAGTCCAGCAGCCTTCTTGGTGGGCATTCCCTCTCTTGGTCAGCATTCCCTTGCGTCTTACGTCGACGCGGGGTCTGACCGCTTGCGTCTATCCTCCTTTGGAGGATCTAAAGCTTTTCATGTCGCGCAGCGAAACGCCGACGTGGGGTCTCACCGCTGTTGCCTATTGCCTATTCCCTGCTCTAGGACTAAGCATATAGATGTTCCACAGGCAGGTCTCGTTCTTGAGCAACATCGGCCAATGTTCTCAAAGCAGATAAGGCGTTAACAGCAGCTCTAGCATTGTTTAATGGATTATTAGACCCTAACTGTTTGGCTAGTATATTCTGAACACCTGCTAGTTCCAGAACTGTTCTCACCGCTCCTCCCGCGATAACTCCCGTACCTGGTGCTGCTGGACGCATGATCACTTTAGCTCCACCACCAAAACCATTTACAAGGTGAGGAATAGAGTTAGATTTTGTGAGAGGTACTTCTACTATATGTTTTTTGCCATCCGCAACTCCTTTCTTCACAGCACCGATAACATCTGCTGCTTTACCCACTCCTACGCCTACTTGACCTTTTTCATTGCCTATGACAACGATCGCCCGGAAACTCAGGTTTTTACCACCTTTAACAACTTTAGTGACTCGGCGGATTTGGACAACCCTTTCCTGCCATTCACTTTCTTTCTCTTTTGTACGGTTATTTTTTTTACGACGCTGCTGTTGTTGTTCTGCCATAGTTGTTACCTTTTGTCAAGTTCTTTTTTTGTGTGTAACTTTACTAATTATCTAGAAGTCTAATCCCGCTTCACGAGCTGCCTCAGCTAAAGCTTTTACACGGCCATGATAGATATTTCCACCACGGTCGAAAACTACTTTTTCTATTCCTTTTTCTAGAGATCGCTGTGCAATTAATTTTCCTACTTGCACAGAAGCATCACAGTTAGCTCCTGAACTAATACTTGATTTTAATTCTGGTTCTACAGTTGATGCTGCAACTAAGGTATGTTGTTTAGTATCATCAATTACTTGAGCATAGATATGCAGATTTGAGCGAAATACTGACAGTCTAGGGCGTTCTGATGTACCAAATACCTTTTTTCGCACCCGACGATGCCGCTTTCTGACAGAGTCTTTACGAGTATACTTCATCTATTTTTTACCTGATTTACCTGCTTTGAGTTTAATCATTTCACCTGCATAGCGAATACCTTTGCCTTTGTATACTTCTGGTGGACGAACAGCACGAATTCGCGCAGCAGTATTTCCTACTAATTCTTTATTTATGCCAGTAACAATTACATTAGTATTATTTTCTACTGCCACCTGAATACCTTCAGGAGGGGGCATTTCTACTGGTTTACTGTAACCTACGTTTAAGATCAAGTTCTTCCCTTGAACTTGAGCACGATATCCTACTCCTTGGATCTGTAGTCGCTTTTCATATCCTTTTGAGACGCCTTCGACCATATTGGCAACTAAAGTTCGAGATAGACCATATTGCTGACGAGCACGACGAGTTTCAGTTTTTGGTTTAACCACAATAGTATCTTCCTGCTGTTCAACAGCTATTTCTGGGGACAGTACTCTAGAAAGTTCACCTTTCGGGCCTTTTACTGTTACTTTTTGACCATCAATGGTAATGGTCACTTTGTTGGGAATCTTGATGGGAAGCTTACCAATTCGAGACATAGCTTTCTTTGTATATATATAAGGTTGCTAGATATTGTTTTCTTTGGGTTAGTGAATAGCTCTTGATTAGACCTCTTGCAAAAGTTTTAATCAAATCAATTCAAGACACGAAATCAACAATTTTACCAAAAAATTGTGGTTTCAAGCTTCCTTTTTTTAGGAGATAAAAAGACAAAAATTTCTTTGAGTCAATCCTGTTCTTTTAGAGGAGAGGTAATTATTAATTATTAATTGTTAAACTCCCTATTCCCTGACTTCTGCAAGAAGTCTATTCATTTTGTTTACTACCAAA
The DNA here is from genome assembly GCF_010672505.1 of Okeania sp. SIO2B9. Lineage (NCBI taxonomy): Bacteria > Bacillati > Cyanobacteriota > Cyanophyceae > Oscillatoriales > Microcoleaceae > Okeania > Okeania sp. SIO2B9. Next base: position 5,007 of record NZ_JAAHGK010000370.1, read on the forward strand.
CATAACAAAGGACTTCTCCTCCGATGCCTCTTTTTCTAGCTTCTCTATCAGTCATAATTCCACTGGATGTGGAAATAATAGCTATTCCTATTCCACCTAAAACTCGTGGTAATTCTTTACGATTTTTATAGACCCGGAGTCCAGGTTTACTAACTCGCTTCAGATATCTAATAATGGGTTGTCGATTTTTACCTTTGTATTTTAAAGAAATTACTAGGAACTTCTTGAGACCTTCGCCTTCTTGTTCAAATCCACCAATAAAACCTTCCTCGTTCAATACTTTGGCAATACTGCGAGTCATCTTTGTTGCTGGAACTTTTGTTGTTGTATGTTGCGCCATGCAGGAGTTGCGAATTCGCGTCAACATATCTGATATTGTGTCGTTAGCCGCCATTTTTTCCTTTTTTTCCTTAACTACTTTAAGTTAATTAGTCCGAAAGGGCATTCCCATTTCTTTAAGTAAGGCGCGGCCTTCCTCATCAGTGTTAGCTGTGGTAATAATTGAAATGTCCATTCCCCGAATTTGATCGATACTGTCATATTCTATCTCTGGAAATATTAGTTGCTCTTTTAAACCTAAGCTGTAATTTCCTCGACCGTCAAAGCTTTTAGGATTTATGCCTCTAAAGTCTCTAATTCTAGGTAATGCTAAATTAATTAGTCGGTCTAGAAATTCATACATTCTTCCAGAACGTAGAGTCACCATAACTCCTACTGGCATTCCGTTACGGATTTTAAATCCGGCGATCGCTTTTTTTGCCCTAGTTACTACTGGTTTTTGGCCTGTAATTGTAGCTATTTCTTTGATTGATGAGTCTAGAGCTTTAGCATTTTGAGATGCTTCCCCTAAACCCCGGTTCAATGTTACTTTAACCAGTTTTGGTACCTGGTGAATATTTTTATACTTAAACTGCTCCATCATTTTGGGAACAATTTTTTCTTGGTAAAAATTCTTTAGTCTTTCTGCCATAGTTTTAGTAACTATGGCA
>NZ_JAAHGK010000371.1:0-5991 GCF_010672505.1 Okeania sp. SIO2B9
ATTCTTGATAATCTATTCACGAGACGTTGTAGGGATTCTTCACTATGAACATGAGGATGAGCAGAAGAGTGATGGTTATGTTCCGAATTTGACTCTGTCTTGGCTTGATTATGAGGTAGCTGTTCTTTTTGTTGTTGCTGAGATACCACCATAGATTTTGAGTATAATATAGTTAAGATTAGGAGTATTATAACACTAATACCACTCAGTTAGTCAATGAAACTTTAATGCTATGAGATTGCGCAAATTTTCTCAAACAATTACCAAAATAACTTCTCAATTATTGGCCATTTTTATTGTTTTTACTTTCATAGTTACTTGTGTACCGACCCCACAAGCAATGGCAGCTTCAAGACTATTCCAAGGACTATCAAATCCTCAGTTATTAGCATTGCAAACTGCACCAGAAAATCTAAATACTAGAAGTAGTAATAGTTTTGTTACAGAGGCAGTCAATAAAGTAGGTTTAGCCGTAGTGAGAATTGACACAGAGCGACTAATTACCCGTCCCACTAATCCACTTCTTGAAGACCCTTTTTTTGACCGTTTCTTTGGTGGAGAGTTACGAATGCCACCATCTTCAAAAGAGTTATTAAAAGGTCAAGGTTCTGGTTTCATTATTGACTCTAAAGGAATCATTTTAACTAATGCTCATGTAGTAGATAAAGCTGACAAAGTTACTGTAAGTTTAAATGATGGAAGACAGTTTACTGGGGAGGTAAAAGGAACAGATGAAGTCACAGATTTAGCAGTAGTTGAAGTTGATACAAAAGGTGAAAATTTACCAATAGCAACTTTAGGTAATTCAGATTTAGTACAGGTAGGAGATTGGGCAATAGCAGTAGGAAATCCCCTAGGATTTAATAACACTGTTACTTTAGGAATTATTAGTACTTTGAAACGTCCTAGTTCAGCAGTAGGAATTCCTGATAAGAGATTAGACTTTATTCAAACTGATGCAGCAATTAATCCAGGAAATTCTGGGGGTCCGTTGTTGAACGATCGGGGTGAAGTAATAGGAATTAATACTGCAATTAGGGCTGATGCTATGGGTATTGGTTTTGCTATTCCTATTAATAAAGCAAAGGAAATTAAAGATTTATTAGCTCGTGGAGAACAAGTTCCTCATCCTTTTGTTGGTATTCAAATGATTACTTTAACTCCAGAAGTTGCTAAAGAAAATAATCGCGACCCTAATTCTGTTTTAATTTTGCCGGAGGTAACGGGAGTTTTAGTAACAAAAGTTTTGTCTGGTACTCCAGCAGAAAAATCGGGGATACGGAAAGGAGATGTAATTGTAGAAATTGATAATCAATCAATAATTAGTGCTGAACAATTACAGAGGAAAGTTGAAGATAGTGGTGTAGGTCAAAAATTGCAGTTCAAAATTCTGAGAAATGGTAGACAACAAGAACTATTTGTTGTGAGCGGACAAATGAATTATTAGTGAGGAGTCAGGAGTCAGGAGGGAAGGGAATTTATAAACCCGACTTCTTTGAGCTTGGCGATCGCCTATCGACCCAAAGTTAGAAGGTTAACTTACTCTGTTACCGCCTCCCAATGACAAATCGAATAATTTATTATATGATTAGGACTTACGCATGAGGTAGGAAAAACTAAATGAGAAATTGCTTTCCGTTCCGGACTGCTCCGCAAACCCTGTCGGTCGCAATGACGAAAAAACGTTTTACTGCGTAAGTCCTAATTATATCCTATTGAGCTGCTCTTAGGGCTCGTAGTTGGGCTTGATCCAGGCTATAGTGGGAAGGGACTAAAGCCCAACTACAAACAAAGGCTTTATTATAAATAATTACCCGAACATAGGAGCTAGTGTATAAAAAATATGAATAAAAATCCCACTATCGAAGGCATCTACGAAGTCTGTATAGGTATCACCGAAACCTTATCAATGATTCAATATTGGCAACAATTTGGCTATCGCATGGGGCAAACAGGAGAATTAACTGCTCCCACAGTGAAAAATTTATATGGAGTCAATTCTCATCTGCGCTCAATTCGACTCGAACATCAAAATGCCGACCATGGTTTGATTCGCCTGATGACTTGGGAAAACCCCACTAATGAAGGTTTAGAAATGACATCAATGAAAGTTTTGGGCAACCGTTGGGGGACAACCTTAACAGCAGATGTTTTGAATATTCTTAACCATGCTGAAGATGCTCAGTTAGCAGGTTTGCCAATTAAATATACTTTTCCTCAGTGGGAAATGATTTACAAAATGGATAAAGGTCGCCCGTTTATCGATCCGGTAGTGGGAGTGCGGGAAATGATGTTGCTGCAACCATTAACACGTCAGGTATTGTTTCAACGTTTCAATTATACAGTGCCCGAATATGGCAAAATTAATCATAACTCTACTTTGAACACTAGCCAATTTACCCATGCAGGTATGGTGGTGCAAGATGATAGCAAAGAAACATTGATGTTTTACGAGGATGTGTTAGGTTTGTTGCGGTCGCGGGATGATGATGAAACTACTTATGAAAGTTCACAAGCAGGTAGGCAAATTTTTGATTTGCAACCGGGGGAAAAGTTTAGAGTTACAACTTTTGACGATCCACGCTCCTCAATAAACTGGCAGGAGGCACGCTCTGGCAGAATGTATATTATTCGATTTCCTGAAGCAATGAAGTTGAAAAGCTGTTTTGAATATTCGCGACCTGGTTGCTTGGGAATGTCTTTGTATACTTATCGAGTTAATAATATAAAATATTATTTTGACCGAGTTAAAAATTCAGCAGCAACTGAAGTTACAGATATTGTTGATAACGAATTTGGCGAACAAAGTTTTTCTTTTGTCGCCCCTGATGGTTATTTCTGGAATTTAGTTAGTAAGTAGTGGTGTGACACACCTAAAATGTTGCAATAGTAGCGGCGGGTTCCACGTTAAATTAATGAGTCTTAACCAATTAGATAAACCCGCCCCTACCCCAATAATCGCCCCGCACAAAATTAGGTGTGTCATTCCAGTAGGAGTCCTCATGAGTCAAGAGTCAGGAGGGAAGAAGGGAGAGGAGGAAAATTAGAACGGGAGCAAGATGCTCTGTACCATTACAATCCACCACTACCACCACTGTAGGGACGTTCCATGGAAGGTTCCTACAACGTTTTGCTTGTGAAGATGTGGTTCATCAATTTTAAAAGTGCTGTAAATAGGGTTTGCTGAAAAAGTCTTATGGGTGAGGGTAGGAGTCAGGAGTCAGGATAAATGGGAATTGCAAAGGATGTAGTTGGAAGAATTGTCCCTTAATTTTTCTGCCCAACTCTTGCACAAAATGCTAATACGCATGAGCTTTCTTAACCGAAAAGCTGGCATTTTTTTTCAACCCAATAATACTGAAACCTTTACATTTCTGGGCTTTGATAGTTAATCAGCAAGCCCTAAATAATCACAGAGGTGGCTAAAAGTGAATAACGAATGAGTGCGCCATTCGATTTTTCTGGCGTTGCGACTATAAACCTCTCCCCACACTCCCTATCTCCCCACATTCCCCTCCTGGGAGGGGCGAGGGGTGGGTCCTACTCTCCCAATCTCCCTTCCGCATTATTAGTGAGGTGTACCAATTTGAGAAAAGATATACTGGAGTTAATCATCATTACATTTGTGAGTTTTACCATTAACTCTCAGTCCACAACATGAAACTAATCACATTACATCTTTGTCCTCTGATGAGCTTCGTGTCTCTATTGGGAACAGTAGCTCTTCCTGCTTATAGTCAACCTATTACTCCGGCAAATGACGGTACAGGAACTACCGTAAATCAAAATGGCAACCAATTTAATATTCAAGGCGGTACTCATAACGGCACTAACCTCTTTCACAGCTTTGGTAAATTTAACCTCAACTCCGGTCAAACAGCAAACTTCATCTCCACCCCAAACACCCGTAATATTCTTGGCAGAATTACAGGTGGAGACCCTTCTAGAATTAATGGCTTAATTCAAGTTATAGGCGGTAATTCCAACCTTTTCTTAGTGAACCCTGCCGGAATCATGTTCGGCCAAAATGCCAGTCTCAATATTCCTGCTTCCTTCAGCGTTACTACTGCCACAGGTATAGGTTTCAACAGTAATAATTTCTGGTTTCAGGCAATAGGAACAAATGATTACTCGAACTTAGTAGGCGACCCCAGTGGCTACAATTTTAATGTCTCAAACCCAGGCGCAATAGTTAACGAAGGAAATTTAAGTTTAAATCCTGGAAAAGACTTAACTTTAGCAGGTGGCACAGTTATTAACACAGGTGAACTATCTACCGCAGGTGGTAATATCACCATCGCTGCAGTTAATGGTGGAGATACATTGAGAATATCTCAACTAGGCCATTTGTTGAGTTTAGATGTATCACCTACTTCTAATAATTTATCAGGACAGTCAATTACACCGATATTATTACCAGAATTATTGACAGGTGGTGACATACATCATGCCTCATCTGTGGTTATAAATGCTCAGGGTAATTTGGAATTGACCGATACAGCAGGAGTAGCGATCGCCTCTGGAAATATTGATGTATCAGATACCTCGACGAATGGAAGTGTTGGGGGACAGGTGAATGTGTTGGGCGATCGCGTAGCAGTTATCGATGCCAACATTAATGCCAATGGTTTAAATGGAGGGGGCACAATATTAATCGGAGGTGACTTTCAAGGTAATGGAATTGTTCCCAATTCTCAGCAAACTTTTGTTAACAATAACTCAATTATTTCTGCCGATGCTATTAATAATGGAGAAGGCGGTAAAGTCATAATTTGGTCGGATAATACGACTAATTTTTCCGGTAGTATTAGTGCTAAAGGCGGAGATTTTTTGGGGGATGGAGGATTTGTTGAAATCTCTGGAAAAGAAGAATTAATATTTGATGGAAGTGTTAATGTTACGGCAGCATTTGGAGAAGCAGGAACAATATTATTTGACCCTAAAAATATAATTATAGGAGAGTCAGAAAATAGCAACGAGTCACCGGAACAAAATGAAGCTGATAACGTCACACTTTCTTTAGAAGAATTAGAAGGTAAAATAACTCTTCAAGCTGATAATGATATAACTGTTAATGAAAGAATAGAAACTTCAGAATCAGTAGAATTAAAAGCTGGGCGAAATATAAATATCAATGCAGATATAGATACATCTCAAGGTAATAACAATATTTCTCTATTTGGTAACGACAATAGTGCAGATATTAATAATCGCGACCAAGGAGCAGGTTCGATTAATCAAAGAGAAGGTACAACATTAAATTCTGGTAATGGCGATATTACAATTAGACTAGGAAATTCAGGTACAAATGGCGATATAAATTTAGCTAATTTAACTACTACTGGTCAACTATCAATTAATGCTAACCAGGGGAATATTAGACAAGTTTCTCCTAACTCTTTAATTACTGCCGATAGAGCAATATTTAGAACTCAAAATTCTGGTGGCATAGGTTTAGCTGAAACACCTTTGCGAATAGATGTAAATAACTTAGAAGTATTGACAGGGGAACAAGGAGTATTTATTAATTCAATCAGTAATTTAACTATTGGTGGAGTTAGCGAAGAATTAACAGGAATTTCTACTAGAGGTGGCGGTAATATTGAACTAAATATTGATGGGAATTTTACTGCAATTGAAGAGGTAGTTACATCAGTTCCTGACAGGCAACCAGGAACAATTACTATTTCTAGTACTGGGAATATTGATACTACTCAAACCACACTTAAGTCAAATTCTGAATCAATTACAGGTGGCGATATTTCGCTCACTGCTGATGGCAATATTCAAATAGGAGATATTAATGCTTCTACCATGGGTAATGATAGAGGAGGGAATGTCACTATAAATAGTGGTGGTGAAACTGATACAACTGTAATTGATTCAGAATTTGACTTAAGTGTGGTTTGAGTAGTATCAATATTCCCAGTACTAGAAATAGTAATTGTTCCTGGTTGCCTGTCAGGAACTGATGTAACTACCTCTTCAATT
>NZ_JAAHGK010000372.1:0-5985 GCF_010672505.1 Okeania sp. SIO2B9
CACTCCCTAGAGGGACTTTTAGGCGCTTTGTCACCTATAAGTCCCTCTAGGGAGTGGAATAATATCAATGTTCTAAAAATGTATGAAATCCTTAGCAATTTATAATTTATACCTTTTTGAGGTAAATACTGTAACTCACCAATCTGACAGATATCTTACCTGAGTTCTGCCTTGTTATTTATAACTATTCAACAGAAGATGATATTAAGTAGATGAGCATAAATAAAAGCAATATTAGAGGGCGGGTTTTTAGAACTAGATCGCGCTGAAGTCAAAGCTGTCGGTTAAACCTGCCCCTACAATTTTTTTACGTTTAATTAGACCTACCTACTTATACAAAATTGATAAATTTTTGCTACAAATAGCTAGGATATTTCTTAGGAGTCAACCCACCCCTAACCCCGACCGTGGAGGAGAAGTCAGTCTGACTGAGTCAGAATGAATAGCTTTAATAGCAATTTTTAGGTCTGAACTTATCTTTTTCCTCCAAGAGACATCTCCTATAAAGTATTTTAATTGCCCTGATTATTCGTAACATTCTTTTTTCGGCGTTGCACAGTGGCGAATGATTTGAGATTTTTGATTGAATTTGATTTTGGATTTGATAATTGCTAGAACAATTAATATTAGGTTTTTTTAGTCAAAGTCTAAACCTCTTTTTGGCAGTATCATTCCATAATGTGCAACCCCCTTTTTTCACGCTTGGTATTATACCAATTCCCAAAAGTATTGCCCAAGTATAGCAATACTTCAGTTGTCAACTAATCAGCACAAGTAAAATCACTTTTTTGCTAATTTCAGCTAAGTTAATGTTAATTATTCTTATGTTTGATTCTCCCCACACTACCCCACTACCATACTCCCCTGCTCAACAAAGTGTAGAAAAGTTTTTGAGAAATGGTATTACTTACCTAAAACCTAATAGGTAATAAAGTGTCTAAAAGTCAGTCTATGGAGTGGAATAATATCAATGTTCTAAAAATGTATAAAACCCTTTTGGATGTAAATACTCTAATACCATGTATCTTTAAATGCCCACAATAAAAATTTTAGGGAACAGGGAACAGGTAACAGGGAAAAATTTATCATAGAAAACATTTTTATTATGGCTAATTAATGAGACTTGATATAACTCGCCAATATGACAGATATACAACCTGAGTTCTGCCTTGTTATTTATAAGTATTCAATAGAACATAGTATTACTTACCTAAAACCTAAAAGCTACCACCTAATAGCTGACAAAGCGCCTAAAAGTTATTCTAGGGAGTGGAATAATATCAATGTTCTCAAAATATATGAAATCCTTGGCAATTTATAATTTATACCTTTTGGAGGTAAATACTGCAACTCACCAATCTGACAGATATCTTACCTGAGTTCTGTCTTGTTATTTATAACTATTCAACAGAACATAATATTACTTATCTAACACCTACCACCTACCACCTTCTTCCTTCAAATACCATGACTTTTTCCAATTACCCAATGTCGCCGAAAGAAACGAGCTAAAGCTGATTCTTCTAAAGATAAATAAATCGGTCTGCCATGAGGACAAGTACGAGGGTTGCGAGTAAGTCGCCATTGATTTAATAAACTTTGCATTTCTGACAGACTTAAAGGAGTTCCATTTCTAATAGCACTTCGACAAGAAGTAGCTACTTTAGCAGATTCTAAATCACCACCTTTACTCAGTTCAATTAAAGCTTCAGCACAGTCATTTCTTTTAGCTAAAATTGCTGGAGCAGTACGAGCTGCCCAAAGGAAATCTCCAAAAATTTCTACTTCTATATTTAAACGTTGAAGTTGTTCTATTTGAGCTGAAGATAAATTATGCAAAATAATTGGTGGCTCTAAATAAATTATTTCCCAAGCATCACATAATTTTTCATATAAAACTCTTTCATGGGCAATATGTTGCTCAATTAACCAAATGCCATTCGGATGTTCAGCTACTATATAAGTATTGTGTAATTGAGCGATCGCTTTGAGTTCTATCAATCCAAATTCTTGATTTTTTTCTGCTGTATTATCTGGAGAAACTTGTATCGACCGACGAGTTTGATAATTCCCTGTATTTTCAGATACTTTTAATATTTTTTCCACTCTTTCTGATAAAGGAAATTCTGGCATTACTTCCATATTAAATTGTAATGCCTTAGCAATTACTAGCTCAATTTGTTGTTGCCAAAAACTGAGATTATGAAGATAAACTTCTGTTTTCGCCGGATGACGATTCCAATTTATTTGATGAGGAAAAATTTGGAAATGAATAAAACATATAGGATAGCGATCGCGAGGGCAAGTCCGCGCCAAAGAACTAATAATTTTTTGTTCTAATTCTGGTACTTTTACCACTCTTCCATTAATAGCAACTTTCACCCAATCTGGTCGTCTACGATGACATCTATCTGGCAAACCTAAGACTAATTCTAATGATTGTCTATCCAAAAATTGAGAATCTTGATATTGGAAAAAATTTGATGTTTTGAGATTTAATTCTTCTGCTTCTTGTTCATCAATTTCTTTTTGAATATACTGTAAATCACTCAATCTTACCGTAGATAAAATTTGAGGTAAAATTTGTTTTGCCGTAGCGCCAGGACTAATTTGTATCCATAACTTACTACCCTGCCAAATTTGCCAAGTAACATCAGGATAACAAAGCGCTATTTGCTGAATAACTAATTGTATACCTCGCATTTGTTGTGCCGAAGAAGGCATTCCTTGACGACGTACAGGCCATTTTCCAAAAAGATTAGAAACCTTAACAATAGTACCAGGAGCAACAGCAACTCTTTCAACTTCAACAGCCTTTCCTTGCTCGTTATAAACAACTTGCCAACCTTCATTTTCATTCTCTAAAAGAGGCGACTTAGGACGACTTAATATTTCCAAAGTTGAGAGATTAGCTAAACTATGAAGTGCCTCTCCACGAAATCCCAAACTGGTAATTTTTGTGAGGTCTTGAAGATGAGTAATTTTGCTCGTACTATGAGGATTAGCTGCTTGTTTTAAATTAGCTAAATTCATACCCATACCATTATCAGAAATTTGCACTCGCCACTGTTCAGAAATGATAGAAATTATGATGCGAGTTGCACCAGCATCCAGAGAATTTTCTACTAATTCCCGTACTACTGCTGCTAAAGAATCAATCACTTCTCCAGCGGCAATTAAATTAACAACTTCTTTGGGTAAGGTTTGAATTTTAGATTGCATTTGCAGACACAGATTTGGCCACGGATTTACGGATTAGTCCAGTAAGGAAAATAATCATAATGCCAGCCCGCGATTATTATCATAATACTGTCAAATCTGCTATTCAAAAAGACGGATGGAGAATCACTGAGGATTCATATCTTCTTAAACTTACAAGGAGGAAAAATTTATTTGTTGATCTAGGTGCAGAACGTCTAATTGCGGCAGAAAAAGGACTAGAAAAAATTGCTATTGAAGTCAAAAGCTTTGGGAGTGCTTCAGAAATGAAGGATTTAGAACAAGCTATTGGTCAATTTGTATTGTATGAACATATTTTAAATCGTTACGAACCTGAGCGAAAATTATACTTAGCTGTTTCTGAAGAAATACGTCAATCAGTGTTTGAAGAAGAAGCTGGAATAATATTAATAGAAGATCGAATATTACGTCTTGTTAGCTTTAATCCCACTCAAGAGGAAATTGTTAAATGGATATTCTAAACATTGAACTCAAGGAAGCAATTATCAAAGTATTACAAGACTATGTTGAATATATCGGAAATGACCCAGAAATGCAATGTCAATTAGTCATAGATGAAACTGGAAATCATTACTTACTAATAGAAATAGGTTGGCAAAATAGTAGGCGAATTTATGGAACTCTTATTCATATCGACATTATCAACCAAAAAATTTGGATACAACATGATGGCACAGAAGAGGGTATTGCTAATGAACTTGTTAATTTAGGTATATCTCATCAGCAAATTGTACTTGGTTTCAAAACACCTGAGCGACGTAAAATTACTGATTTTGCTGTTTATTAATTAAAAAGAGGGAACAGGGAATAGGGAACAGGTAACTATGACTAAGATTTAGACAAAAATCACAAGATTATCCTATGGCACTGGAGAAATATCAACAAGCCCTGGAATTGTGGCGACAACAGGAGATTTCGTTTGGACAAATGGTTTCATTATCAGGAATGGTTAGAACCTACGAGTCATTAAAGAAGTATTCCCAGGCTTTGGATAGAGGCAAGGAAGCTTTATCGTTGTCCAGTGAACTGAAAAATGACTTGCTCAAAGCTAATACTTTTATTTTAATAGGTAGGGTCTATCAAGCTGAAAATAACTATCAAGAAGCCTTGTCACATTTAAAACAGTAGTGGGAGCATATTGCTCCCATTAAGCAGCGCTGTTCATCGCCATCTACCATTACGCGAGTACAACTACCGATTAATCTAAACAAAGTTTAGCTATAAATCACTATTTACTTAACTTACTAATAGGACTTACGCATGAGGTACGAAAAATTAGGATTTGAGATTGCTTTCCGTTCCGGACTGCTCCGCAAACCCTGTCGCTCGCAATGACGAAAATACCTTGTACTGCGTAAGTCCTAACTAATAGGCATCTCCAATAATAAAAAATAAAATCAATTATTCCAGAGAAATTATCAATTCTTTCCCCCTACTCTGTACGGACGCCCTTATGCAACGTCCCTACTGCCTACTCCCTCCTTTCTCACCGTAATAACTAGCAACAATAGCCACCATCAACCACCAAAGCGTATTAATTTGAGGACGATACCAAACAGTATCCACCAAACCATGAGCCATTAACCCTACCATCGCCACCATTGCCCCAATTAACCAATACCCTTGACGATCGCCTGCATCTCGCAAACGTCTTAAATTTAATACACCTTGATTGAATGTCACCAACAGCAACCATAAAAAAGCAGTAAAACCAATAAAACCAGTTTCCACAATAATTTCTAAAGGTACTGAATAAGCACTCAAAGCACTATAACGGGGTCGCTGATAAAGAGGATAAATTTTGTTAAACACATCATTTCCCGGTCCAATACCCAAAACCGGGCGATCGCGAATCATATCAAACACAGACATCCAGACATTCATCCGAAAATTATTACTACTATCTTGACGACCTGCAAAAATACTAAAAACGCGATCGCGCAAAGGCTCTAATAACACGACCGCCAGAATTAATAACCCTGCCAAACTTCCTACAGCTATTGGCAGCGACCAAGTTTGCCAAAAACTGGGCATATAGATGCTCCACCAATACCACATTAAAATTAACAGAGCAAACATCAAAGCTATAAACCCTATCCAACTGCCTCTACTACCTGTATAACGCAAACAAGCACAATTCACTAGCAACATTGTTACTGCCAACAATTTCTGTGGCCAACTACGCCAGGCGATAATTGCGACAAAGCTCAAAGCAATGGCAGGTAGTAAATATCCACCTAATAAATTAGGATTTCCCAAGTAACTATATACGCGAGTAATACCAGCTTGAGCAGAAGTAGGGTCGTTCCAGGTAGCAAGGGGTTCAACTTTGTCTATCCATTGACGAATACCGTAGAAACTGACTACCAAAGAAACCAATAAATATATACTAATTAACCAAGAGCGGAGTTTCGGCGATCGCAATACCATTGCTCCTAAAACAAATAACAATAGATAAAGAGTTAACTTGACCCATCCACTAAAAGCAGCCATTCTTGCTGGCGAAGTTGCCATTGCTAATGTGGCAATACCCCAATAAACGAATATCAGTAGATGAATAGGAGTTAAATATTCCTGAGTGTTATCTGAAACAGCAAGCAATACCCAAAACCCTGCACCAGCAAGTAATAATAAACCAATCAGAGCAGTATTTACAAAAGGAGCTAGACTAAATACAATTGCCAGCAAGACAAAACCCAAAGCTTCTCCCCATTGCATTAACCAACTACCTCGTCGCCAGTTATG
>NZ_JAAHGK010000373.1:0-5970 GCF_010672505.1 Okeania sp. SIO2B9
TGAACCGCCTCTTTTGATTCTATCCTTCCTAATGCTTCAATTGCTATAAAACGAAAAAAACTATCTCTATCAGTTGTGATGATGTTAATTAAAGGTTGAACCGCCTCTTTTGATTCTATCCTTCCTAATACTTCAATTGCACTACTACGAACATCACTATCTCTATCAGTTGTGATGATGTTAATTAAAGGTTGAACCGCCTCTTTTGATTTTATGTCTCCTAATGCGTCAATTGCCCTACTACGAACATCACTATCTCTATCAGTTGTGATAATGTTAATTAAAGGTTGAACCGCCTCTTTTGATTTTATGTCTCCTAATGCGTAAATTACACTACTACGAATATCACTACTCGTACCAGTATCTATTATGACGTTAATTAAAGCTTGAACATTAGGAGGTGTTAACAAAATTTTATTTGTTTCTGGACCAACAATACCATCTGGCTTTAAATTATGATATTCCTGAAAACGAATAACTGCAGCAAGAGTCTTAGGGCCAAATATTCCATCTACTTTCCCGACTGGAAATCCCCAGTTATTTAATTGTTCTTGAAGCTGAATAACTTGATACCCTCGACTTCCTATTCTTATTAAAGTATCCATCTGAAAGTTATTTCTTTAGTATTTTCTCCACCATCCTAACCCATAAAAAACTACAGTTGTACTAAGAGCTAATTTGTAAACTTAGCTGTTTGCGCAGCATGACCCTGGAAAAGTCTTATATTACCTAGCTTTTAGTAATTTGGGTCTGACTGAACGATAAATCGCAAAGCCTAAGTATAGTAAAGAATTCATCCTCTTAATATTTACTTGATAAATCAGCTATAACTTCAAAAAATTTAAAGAATATTAACAAATAATAAAATTGATAATTAATTCCCAAAGGTTGAAAGTCTCTCCTTTTAAGGAGAATTAGATTTACTATAAAGTTAAATTATCCTGCCTTGCTGAAATGTAATGGTAAGTAGCTGAAGGTAAAATTGAAAAACTTATGTTTTGCGTTGATACTTAATCTAAAAATTATTACTATTCAACAACGCCAATTATCCAAATTGTCCAAAAATGAACTTAATCAGCAAACTATTTTCCAAAATTAATATCCCTCAAAATATTCGCTTTCGACCCAAAAACCTCCTCTGGGTTTCCCTAATAATATTTGGACTAACCCTCACTCAAATCTACACCTATCTACCAACCGCCACTGCTCAACAACCCTCTTCCTTTTCCCCCAGAGAATTTCGAGGAGTATGGGTAGCATCCGTTGCCAATATTGACTGGCCATCCCAACGTGGTCTATCTGTTGCGCAACAAAAATCAGAATTACTCAACATCCTCAACCGGATGCAAGAACTTAACCTTAATGCTTTAGTCTTGCAAGTTCGACCCAATGGAGACGCTTTGTATGATTCTCCGATCGAACCCTGGAGTGGTTGGATGACAGGCAAACAGGGAACCCCACCACAACCATATTACGATCCACTAGAATTTGCGATCGCCGAAAGTCATAAACGCAATATCGAACTCCATGCTTGGTTTAACCCATACCGCGCTCAACTTAGTCCCAATGATGGTTCCTTTGCTGGAAATCACATGGCAGTCAAATATCCCCAATATGCTTATAGATACGGCAACAACATTTGGATGGACCCAGGGGCGAAAGTTATTCAAGACCAAACTTTCAACACCATTATGGATGTAGTCCGTCGTTATGACGTTGATGCCATTCACTTTGACGACTATTTCTATCCCTACCCTCAACGCGGACAAGAGTTCCCCGACTACCAAACCTATAACGCATACAAAGCATCTGGTGGTACTCTCTCTTTATCTAACTGGCGACGACAGAATGTGAATAACATGGTACAACGTCTTTACCAAGGTATTCACGCTGAGAAACCTTATGTGAAATTTGGCATTAGTCCATTTGGCATTTATCGCCCAGGGAACCCTCCTGGTATTGTCGGGTTAGATCAATATGAAAGTTTATATGCTGACGTGAAATTATGGATGGAGCAGGGTTGGGTAGATTATTTAGCACCGCAACTTTATTGGCGAATCGACCCCCCTCAACAAAGTTATCCAGTTTTGTTAAATTGGTGGTTACAACAAAACCCACAACGTCGTCATATTTATGCCGGAAACTATTTAAGTCAGTTGCAAGGTGCAGGTTGGTCAGTATCTGAGTTTGAGAGACAAGTTGCTATTTCTCGTCAGAGAGCAAGTCAACTTTCTTTAGGAAATATCTTTTTTAGTATGAAGATGTTTCGAGATAATGTAGCGGGTGTAAATAATGTGTTCAAAAGTTCAGTTTATCCAACTCCAGCATTACCTCCAGCGATGCCGTGGTTAGATAACCAACCTCCCGCACCACCTACAGGAGTACAGGTTAATTCTGATGTTATTAGTTGGAATGTTGATAATACTGGAGATGTTCGTTCTTGGGCGTTGTATCAGCAAAATGGTAATCAATGGTCACTTGTACAGGTATTAAATTCTGCTACTAATGCGGTGAGAGTTACCCCAGGAATTTATGCTTTACGAGCAGTCGATCGCTTGGCAAATGAAAGTTCGGAACAAGTGGTGACGGTGCAGTAGCTTCCGAATTTAGAATTTAGAATGTAGAATTTAGAAAATGAGGTAAATTTACTAATTCTAAATTCTATGTATAGCATTTCTCATAAAGATGAAGTACATTGACGATTCCCCTAAATTCCCCTTAAAAAAGTAGGGACGTTCCATGCAACGTCCCTACAGGGTTATTATTTTTCACGGAGACAATATTATTATGTTAGAACAAGTGTTTAATTTAGCCAAACAGCTTCCTGTTTCTGAACAAATTATTTTAATTGAAAAAATGATAGTTGAACTTAGGAAAAATAAATCTTCTCAATATTCTTTAATGCCTCTAGAAAGGTTACAATCAGAATTTGCTAAAGACTTAGCAGAAGCAGGATATAAATCAAGAGAGGATATAGTGAATTTAGTACGAGAAGTTAGAAAGGAAATTTCACAATAACATCGCTAACTTTATTAAATTTGATAATACTTTTAAATTAAAAAAATGACTATTTCTCCAAGTCGTATATTTTTCGACACTAATGTTTATATTATTGGTTTCGCTGCTCCAGAAAGTAATGAGTTTAGATGTCTTCAATGGGCTGGTTTAGGTATGAAAAAATCTGCATTAATTGAAGTTGTAATTTCAGAAATATTGCTTGCAGAAATTTTGCGAGTGGCAAAACGTCTAAAACATAAAGATTGGAGTGGAGAAATAGTCGATAAAATATGGCAATATTTTCAAGTCTGTTATGTTCTACTGGATGAAAATGAACTAGAAATAATTAAAAATTCAGGTAATATTCCTAGAGAGGATGCAGGAGTTTATTTAACTGCTAAAACAGCTAAAGCTCAATGTTTTGTGTCGGCTAACTATAAATTAATTAAGGCTATTGTAGAAAAAACTGGAGAGTTTGAGTGTCTAACTCCTGAAGCTTTTGTTAATAAGTATGTTTAAGTTATAAGTGTCTTCTTGACGAGTTCAATAAATCCATTGTTGAGCATCTTCTCCTACTAATGGATAAGTTGCTTTTCCTTGAATATTATGCCATTGACGCCTAGGTTTAGGGGTTGAATTATCATCTCTTTGAAGATGACTTGATAAATAACACATTAATTGAAGTTTTTCTTCAACGTTTAGCCCTTCTGATTTAGTAGGGACATTGCATACAACGTCTCTACCATTTGTAACTAACATTATATCAAATATGGCTTTCAGTGATTTTAAGACAATCTCGGATGTACAAAAAAAGTATAGAATTAAATATTCAGAAGAGAATTTCATAGTTAGTCAGGAATTATTGCCTTCTGAAAGTTTTATCCAAGACTTTGAATTTAACAAAGAAAATATAGATTTGTTTGCTTCAGAAGCATCTCGCAGTGAAATTATAATCTCGCCACTATTGCGTGAGGTTTATAAGAAATATTATCAGAAGTATTCATTTTGGATTCGCAAAAGTATTTCTTATGATGAAATTCTCTCTGGAACACCTGATTATATTTTTTCACGACGTTCTGAACTTGGTAAAACTGTATTAGAAAAGCCTATTGTTATTGTTGTTGAAGCTAAGAGAAATGATTTTGAGCATGGTTGGGGGCAATGTCTGGCGGAGTTATTCGCGTCACAGAAAATAAATGATAATTTTTTCAGGGGAGTATATGGAATAGTGACAGATGGTAATTTGTGGCAGTTTGGAAAGCTTGTTGCAGACAATTTTATCAAAGATTCTGGGAATTTCACTATCGATAATTTGCCAAGAGTTTATGGTGCTTTGGAAAACCTGGTTCAATTAGTAGAAGAGGATGATGAGAAATAGGATAATTTGTACGGGTTTGGTCCGCAAAACCCTAGAGTTCCCTGTTCCCTATTTTCTCTATTCACTCAAAATATTAATGGTTGTTAAAAAACCAGGTTTCTGTTGATTAACGAAAGCTCATATTCGAGAGTCAAAGTATCTATCAACCAAGGATTGATATTTTGATCCCACATTTCGCACTTCAATTTGTATCATTAAAAGTAGTATATAAATCCGTAGCTTGGTAGGTATTTATACTATGCAAGTCATCTCAATTACTTTTTTCGTCGATCAAATTCCGAGTAAATAATGAAGCATAAATACTTGCTCGATCATGTACTCGATCGCGGCAGTTATGATTTTCTTCTAAAATTCTGTCTCCTGTCTCCTGTCTCCTGACTCCTTCTTCTATACTACATTTTGTGGTGCGGAATGTGGGTTTGATAATTACCCAAATAAGGGTTTACCAAGACCAGAGCAAGCATCCCCAGTTAACTTAACTAATTTATCTTGTTTCCTATGTAGATTTTCTTCCTTTATAAGAGTATTATATTCATCTTGAAAATTTTGATTCACTGTTTTAAAGTCTATAATATTCAAGAATTGAGACTTTTCATTATCACGTATACCATAAACAAAAAGACAAACAGGTTCTTCATTTCTACTGGCCTGAATAAGTCGTGCAAGAAGCGTTTGAGAATTTCTTTTTGATATGGGTTTGGTAATATCAGGAATTGTGCCTTCGTAGTCTACATTTTTAAGAACACTAATATCTTTCTCTGGAGATACACCTTTATTTAGCATTCGATCCGTAGGTTGATGGTCTGTATAAATCATAGAAGTTTGTTCAGATTTTCCTTTTAATCTCTGAACAAAAAAAGCTCTGAGTCCATCTGTTCCATCTTGTTCAGCAAAATTATAAGATGTTTCTGACCATCCTGTGATTTTGACCAAAACCGACCCCGATTTATAATTGCTAATATCTATTGGAGGATGGATAATTGCTTGAAATTCTACAAAATCAACAACAAATCCTATGATAGAAATCATAATACTAGCAATAGTAGCAACAACAAATACCGTACTATTTCTACGGAAAGATTCAATAAATCTGTGCAAGAAATTTTTTTGATTTGCTTGAGTGTTTTGATTGTTTGGATTTTGTGAAGTAGTCATCAGTTGCACCTAAAGTTTAAATTTGGGCGTTAGTAAATCAAGAGGTAAAAATTTAAAGGTCATCCAAAGCGATCGCTTTGAATACCCGACTAAGAATGTTACCCCTAGGAAAAAATCATCTCTTTAACCGCTAATACCAAGAGCTGAGTGTTTGTTCAGGATAAAACAACTAAAAGGCAAGACGCTCATTCTACAAAACTATTCAGGAAAAACAACGTGCAGACAGAGCAGTATAAATGCTCAAGGAAAGAGGAATTAATCCGGATAATATCATGTCCGTTTATATCGTTTGTGTAAACCTAAGGGTGAATATCTACAGGAAATGATGGTTTTTTCTTGCGAGGGTAGCCTTCTTCCCTCTTCCCTCTTTCTTCTTCCTTCTTCCTTCTTCCTTCTTCCTTACCTTTGCTATACAAGACCGATGCTACCGGACATGATAT